>CBDUST010000085.1:0-14614 GCA_965369945.1 uncultured bacterium
GCCTGCTTGGTGCTAGCTGCGCGTTGCTCGTCATCATCGCCGCTTGCCCCAGCGCCGCCGGGCGGCATCACCGATTCGTACAGCACGATGTCGTACTCGTTGAGGATTGACTGAAGCTGGGTGTACAGCTCCGGCTCGCCGATGTGCGACACGCCCACGATGCCGACCGTCGGGCCTACTCCGTCAGAAGGAACGAAGCTCTGGGCGGCGATCTCAAGAGCGATCGACTGACCGGGCTCCTCAACGACGCGCAGATAGGTCGCCTTCGCGCCGTCCGTGTCCTGTGCCTGTGTTGTCTGGCCGTGGACCAATCCACCGGAGTAGGGAAATAACAAGGCCGCCGATACAAGTACAGCGGCTGCTCGACGCGGGCCAACGATCCGAGGCTTAGACATGTTCGACTCCTGATCTTGCGGTGCGAGTGCGTCAGTCGATCCGGCTGGTTACCGCAGTCCGCTTGCTGGTCATCACTTCAGTCACACCAGCTGAGGGCTGTGTCGCAGGCTGCCGCTCACCGGAAGCGAGGCCTGCTCCTTGTTGGGCAGCGGCGATCAGTGATTCCATCCGCCCGATCGATCGCTCCACGTGGGCTCGGAAAATCATGTACGGGAACAAGGTCACCAAGGCCACTACAAGGCCCAAGGCCGTAGTCAGCAGAGCCTCAGCGATGCCGGTCGAGACTGTTCGGGGGTCGGTCAGCGTCTCCTGTACGCCCAATAGGTTGAACGACTGGATGATTCCGATGACCGTCCCGAGGATCCCCAATAGGGGAGCTGCCGTGATGATGGTCGAGAGTGTGGCCATGAATCGATCGATGCGGGGACGCTGTGTCTCGATGGTCTCGATGGCGACCGCATCGGAGGCGCCTTGTTCCAGAAGCTGCCGGGCAACCTGTCCGTACACCGACCTGCGCGGGGGTAGGGCCTTCTTGATCTTCGAGGAATCGCCGGCTCGAAGCGATGCATTGAGCCGACCGAGCCTGGCTGGGCGACCCGGGCCGTGAAGCGATGTCCAGAAACAGGCCCGCTCGACGATGAGCGTGAGGCTGATGACGCTCAGAAGCAGCAGCGGGACCATGACGATGCCGCCACGCTCGATCAGGACCGTCAGATCGTTTGCGACAATGAGCATTGCGGCAATGATATCCCCAGGTCGATGACATCGCCCGCATTCCCCCATTGCCGTGGGCCGCCGATACAATCTCGCCGTGATGCACGCCGCGACCGACCCTCAATGTGAGCCGATGGTCCTTCGAGAGGTCCGCGCGGAGATTGAAGCCGATCTCGCCGAACGAGTCGATGCACTTCAGGAGCCGCAGCCGCTGCGCGAGGCAATCCGCTACGCGCTGCTGGGAAGCGGGAAGCGGCTGCGCCCGGCTCTGACGCTGCTTTGCTGCGAGGCTGCGGGCGGCCGGCGCGACGATGCCAAAGCGGCCGGAGCAGCGCTGGAACTCATCCATACCTTCAGCCTCGTCCACGACGATCTTCCGTCGATGGATGACGACCAATTGCGCCGTGGTCAACCCACGCTCCACGTCCAGGCGGGTGAGGCCATGGCGGTTCTGGCGGGGGATGCGATGATGTCACTGGCGTTTCTATGGATCGCCGAGGGAACCGCCGACTCGTCCACGACAAGCCAGCTCACGCAGACGCTAGCCGAAGCGACGACCAGGATGATCGTCGGGCAGGTCTACGACACGTTGGGCGGATTCTCACTGGAGCTTTCCGATGCCCAGCGATTGCAACTGATCCACCAGAACAAGACCGCAGCTCTGCTTCGGGCTGCCTGCCGGATGGGAGGCATCTGCGGCGGCGCCGATGACACGCAGCTAAATGCTCTGACCGGCTATGGCGAGGCGATCGGTGTGATGTTCCAGGTCGTCGATGATCTGCTGGATGTCACCCAAACGACCGAACACGTTGGCAAGGCTACGGGTAAGGATATTCAAGCAGGCAAACTAACGTCTCCAGCCGTGCTGGGATCGGAGGCGTGCCGGGCGGAGGTGGATCGGCTCCGGCAAGACGCCCAGGCCGCGCTGAAGCCGCTTGGAGAATCCGCTCGATCATTGATCGAACTTAGTGACTACATGGCCGTACGGACAAAATGAGGCTACGCTTGGGACCTGTTGTCTTCCGAGAATCAACAAGAAATCGCAGGCCCCAAACCGGCATGTCAGCCGAGGTATAGGTGAAATACCAGCGCCCGATGCGCTGTTACCCTGGTGGATGGGAGTTTGTACAAATGGACCTGAAGATTCTTCCCGGCATCAAGAGCCCGGCCGATCTGAAAAAGCTGCCCGTCAGCAAGCTGCCGGACCTCGCCGCTGAAATGCGCGAGGCGATTTGCCAGCAAGTCATGAAGACCGGTGGTCACTTCGCGCCCAACTTGGGGGTCGTCGAGCTGACGATTGCCTTGCACTACGTGTTCGACTTCGCGTGGGACCGGCTGCTATTTGACGTCGGGCATCAGTGCTATCCGCACAAGATGCTCACGGGCCGCTTCCCGATGCTACCGACGCTTCGGCAGACGGGCGGCATGGCGGGGTTCCCCGAGCCGCGGGAGTCGGAGTACGACCTGTTCTCGGTCGGACACGCCGGCACCTCCGTTCCGACCGCCGTGGGCATGGCCCGGGGCGATTTACTCAACGGTGAGTCCTTCGATCCACAGGACAACCCCGATGGACGCCGAGTGGTGGCTCTGGTCGGCGACGCATCGATCGTCAACGGCGTGGCCATGGAGGGACTCAACAACGCCGGCACGCTCAAACGCCAACTACTCGTCGTTTTCAATGACAACGGCATGTCGATCGCGCATCCGCAGGGCGCTTTAGCCGCCTACTTCGATCGTATCCGCGTCAACCCAGCTTACCGCAATGTAAAACGGGCCGCCAAAGACGTCGTTCGTCATCTGCCGGGCGGGTCGCTGATCGGCGAGATGTACCACCGACTGGGCGTGATGGCCAAAGATGCCGTGGCAGAGGACGCATGGTTCGAGAAGTTCGGGCTATTGACCGTCGGACCAATCGACGGACACGATCTGCCGACGCTCATAGACATGCTGCTTGAGGTCAAGCAGGTGGACCGCCCGATGGTATTGCACGTACATACCGTCAAAGGCAAGGGCTACCGGTTCGCCGAAGGCGATGCGACAACGTTCCACTCGCCAAAGCCGTTCAAAGTCCAAAACGGCGCTGAACTGCAAAGCGAAGGCTGCAAGGTCGAACTTGCCAGTGGCGGTCGATCGTTCACCTCTGCGTTCGCCGATGCGATGATCGACGTGATGGAACGCGACGAGAAGATCGTGACCTGCACAGCAGCGATGCCTGACGGCACAGGATTGACCAAGGTCATGCAAATGTTTCCCGATCGAAGTTGGGATACCGGTATCTGCGAATCACACGCGATGGACATGATGGCCGGGCTGGCTAAGACCGGGTTCAAGCCGTTCTTTGCGGTCTACTCGACGTTCCTTCAGCGGGCCTTTGACCAGACGTTCCAGGAGGTCGCGTTGCAGGGCCTCCCGGTTCGACTGTGCCTGGATCGAGCTGGGCTGGTCGGCGGCGACGGCGCGGTGCATCAGGGCTTCTGTGACATCAGCCTGCTGCGCGTCTTTCCAAAGTCCGTGCTGATGGCCGCAATAGACGAACCAAGCCTCCGCGGCGCTTTGGAGTTCATGCGCCTCTACGACCAGGGCATTAGCTGCGTGCGTTACCCGCGCGATTCCGTCAGCGAGATGTTCGCCGATACCCTCTGCCCGCCGTTTGAACTCGGTAAGGCTCGACCATTGTGTGAGCACAAGCAGCCCGACGCTGCGATCCTTGCCTACGGCGTCATGGCAATCGAGGCGATGAACGCCCTGCAGCTACTGGACAGCGAATACCGCGTGAATATCGACGACGCTAGATTCGCTCGCCCCGTCGATACCGATCTTGTCAGCTCATTGATCCGTCGGAATATCCCCATCATCACCGTGGAGGATCACGGCATAGAAAGTGGTTTCGGCTCGTGTGTCGTTGACGCCTGCGTTGACCTGGGGTTGGATACACGGCTCATCAAGCGCTTGGCAATCCCCGGACGGTGGATCTACCAAGGCGCGCGCACTGATCAGCTTGAAGAGTCGGGTCTAGATGCCCCAAGTATCGCCAGAACCGTTCGCGAGGTCGTGGACACAACGTCGCGCGAGCGAGTCCTCCCAGTTGTTACCATCGAGCCGAGGCGCATCGAGACGAAGTTGCCGATGCGATAGCCGCTGGGCGCTAACCGGCGAGGCGAGCCGCAGCCGATCCGCATCCGGTACACTTGCGCATCCCCGATTGGAGGTCTCTGCCATGCTGAAATGCGCGATGATGGCCGACTTCGCCGTCAATATGCCGGACGAACCGGGCGAGCTGTCACGGCTGACCGCGATGCTCCACGAGGCGGGTATCAACCTTGTCGCGCTATGGGGCTATGGACCCGGCAAGGGTGACGCGCGGTTCTACTGCGTCCCGGAGCAGGCTGAGCAGTTCCGCAGTTTCGCCAACACCGCGGGTTTTCAGGTGCAAGAAGGCAAGACGCTCTTTCTGAGCGGAACCGACGAAGGTGGGGCCCTCATCGAGACGCTGGGAAAGATCGCCGACGCTGGAATCAACCTTCAGGCCATCGAGGCGGTCGCCATTCGCGGCGAATTCGGTTGCTTCCTCTGGGCCGACGAACAGAACTGGGACGCTCTGGCCAATCTCTTGACGTAGCCTCAGTGGTCTCCCAGGAGCAAGGCTCGCAGAGCTGTCCGGACCCCGACGCGCCACGAGCTTTTGCAGTTCACCTGAACCCGAAGCGATCTCGGGCGGTAATCTGATATGATTTCGGCCCCACAGCGGGAGCCGAGCCGAACCACTTGGGGTCCGTCGGCCGTTCCTGTCTCGGAAAGACCCAAAGAATCTCAGCCGCTGCGCATCTTTCTACATGCGAGAGGTCGTTGAACGATGAGCCAACTTCCAGCCGACACACCGTCACCCAAGTCCACGAATCTGCCCATGATCGAAGCGGCCGGTCTGAGCAAATACTTCGGCGACTTCGCCGCCGTCAAGGACGTCTCGTTTACCATCCCCCAAGGCCAAGTCGTAGCGTTCCTGGGCCCCAACGGTGCCGGCAAGAGCACGACTCTGCGCCTGCTCACCGGATACCTCGCGCCGTCCTCTGGCACAGCTCGGATTGCCGGGCATGACATGTCGACCGATCGGATCAAGGGCGCTGGCTGCCTCGGCTACCTGCCGGAAAACGGTCCGCTCTATGACGACATGACACCACGATCACTGCTGACGTTCTTCGCCGATGCCCGCGGACTGTCAGCGACGATCCGTGGCGACCGCATCGAAGCCGTCATCGAACTTTGCGCGCTTCAGGCCGTCCTCGGAAAGGCGATCGGAAAACTCTCACGCGGCTACCGTCAGCGTGTCGGCATGGCCCAGGTTCTACTGCACGAGCCGGATGTTCTCATACTCGACGAGCCGACCGCCGGACTCGACCCCAACCAGATTCGCGAGGTTCGCGAGACCATCCGCAAGCTCGGGCGCGACAAGACGGTTCTCCTTTCCACGCACATTCTACAAGAAGTGGAAGCGATGGCGGATCGCCTACTGTTCATCAGCGAAGGTGAACTTGTCTATGACGGCACCGTCGCTCAACTCAACGAGCAAGGAAAATCACTTGATGAACGATTTGCTGAACTTACCGCTTCGGTGGCGTGAAATAGAACCGGCTGAGGATTTGAGATGAACGCGAACGTCGTCTTGGCGATATTCAAGCGGAACTTCGTCAGCTATTTCTCCAGCCCGATCGGGTACGTGTTCATCTGCGTGTTCGTGTTGCTGAGCGCGTTCGCCGCCTTTTGGCCCAACGAATTCTTCAACGCCAACCTCGCCAACCTTGATCAACTCAATAGTCGGCTGCCGTGGATCATGTTGGTGTTCGTCCCAGCCGTGACCATGGCAACCTGGGCTCAAGAGCGCGAGCGCGGGACGGACGAACTGTTGTTGACGCTCCCTGCCGCCGACTTCGAAGTCGTCTTAGGGAAGTACCTCTCGGCGCTGGCGATCTTCACAGTTTCGTTGATATTCTCAGTTTCAAACATCGTTGTGCTGATGGGACTCGGCGAGCCTGACATGGGCCTGCTGGCGGCCAACTATCTTGGGTATTGGCTTGTTGGCGCAGCAATGTTGTCGGTCGGCATGGTCGCCTCATTCCTGACCAGCAACCTCACCGTCAGCTTCATCTTGGCCATGGCGTTCAACGCACCGCTGGTTTTCGCTGCCTACGCGGACTCGCTCATTCCCCAACGTGAAGCAGCGCTAGCGGTACGCAACTTCGGCATAACCGAACAGTTCAGCGACCTGGGGCGAGGTGTGGCGACACTTTCGGGGTTCGCTTTCTTCGGCTCGATCGTGATCGTAATGCTGTACCTCAGCATGGTGCTCATCAGGCGGCGACACTGGAGCAGCCGTCGAGCGGGGATTCCCATGGCCTCGCATTTTTTAGTGCGAACCGTCGCCATTGCCGCGATCGCCGTAGGCGCAACCGCTCTGGCCAACCGGTTTGATCTACGGCTCGATCTCACCAGTGAAAAACTCAGCTCACTGAGCGCCCAGACACGAGCACTACTGAAGAATCTCAGTTCCGAGCGACCGGTGTTCATCGAGGCCTACATCAGCCCCGAAGTACCGGAGCAGTACGTCAAGACAAGACTCGATCTCCTGGCGAAGTTGCGCGAAATCGATTCGCTGGCCGGTGACAACGTCATCGTGCGAATAAACACGACCAGACGTTTCTCCGATGAGGCCCAAGAAGCACAGGCACAGTTCTCAATCAACGCCCGACCAGTGCAGTCCACCGCCGGCGGAAAATTCTCGCAGGAGGATATCTACCTCGGTGCTGCATTCATGTGTGGGCTGGATCGTGTTGTCGTGCCCTTCTTCGATCGCGGCATACCGGTGGAATATGAGACCGTCCGATCCATCGCCACCGTCAGCCAACAAACGCGCAAGCGGCTCGGCATCCTCACAACCGACGCTCAAATCTACGGCGGATTCGACATCCAGAGTATGTCGAGCCGACCCAACCAGCAGATCGTTAACGAACTTAGCAAGCAATACGAGACGGTGCGGATCAATCCCGCCAACCCAATCCCGGACGATCTCGACGTATTGCTCGTCGTGCAACCGTCTTCGTTGCCTGGGGCTCAGTTGGACAACTTGCTCGATGCTGTGCGCAGCGGTATTCCAACAGCGATCTATGAAGACCCGTTCCCGTTTATCGACGGTCGAGTGGCTGCAACGAGTCAGCCGCGCATTCCTTCAGGCGGTAACAATCCGTTTTCCAATCAACCACCGCCGCAGCCCAAGGGCAACATTCAACAACTGTGGGATTTGCTTCAAGTCGACTTCAGTGACCGGCAGATCGTCCGCGATGACTACAACCCACACCCAAACCTGGCCCAACTGCCCCCGGAGTTCGTCTTTGTCGGCGTTGGTTCCGGCGCACCGGAGCCGTTTAGTCAACAAAGCGCAAGCACCAACGGGCTGCAGGAGATGATGCTGCTTTTCCCGGGGTCAATCCGACCGCGTCTGGGTGCAACGACTCAAATAACACCGTTGCTGATGACCGGCGCGAAGGCCGGGATCGTGAACTTCGACGACATCCGAGTGCGCACGTTCCTCGGCTCCGGCGGATTGAATCCCAACCGGCGCGCAATTCTTACCGAGCAGCCGTACATTCTGGCCGCGCATATTCGTGGGTCGACTGGCAGTGACGACGAGACAAACTCAGCCACCGAATTCAACGTTGTGCTCACCGGCGATATCGATCTGCTCTATTCTATTTTCTTCAATCTTCGCGCGCAAGGGACCAATCCCGACGCACCGGTGAATCTCGAATTGGACAACGTGACGTTCGTGCTGAACGTGTTGGACGAATTGGCGGGCGACGATCGATTCATTGAAATCCGCAAACGCCGACGCGTCCACCGTTCGCTGACGGCAGTGGAGAAACGAACGGAATCGGCCCGACAAATCGCCAACAAAGAGCGCGATCAGTTCATCGAGCAGTTTCAACAGAAGCAGACCCAGGAGCGCCGCAAGCTGGATGAGGAGATCGAGAAGCTCCAACAACGCCCCGGCATCGACATCCAGCAGATGGCGCTGGAGGTTCAGGCCAAGATGCAAGCTCGCAACAAGCGAATGCAGGCCGCAACCGACCGCCTCGAGCGACAACGAGACGACGAGGTCGAAAGAATCGAGCGCGATCTGACGATGGAGATTCGCCGTGTGCAGGATCGATACAAATTGGCGGCGGTGACGCTTCCTCCCATTCCGCCATTGGTAGTGGGCGCACTCGTCTTCGCCAGGCGGCGCCGAATCGAGAATGTCGGCACACCACGGCAACGGATGAAGGGCAGTTAGTCGTCCTCTGTTGGTTGCACCGAATGATGAAAGAGCAAACCGATGAGTGAACAGGTCAAGACGATCATTTACATTGTGGTGGCAGGCATTTCGTTGCTCGTCGCATGGGTAGCCCGACCGGCCTCGCCCTCGCGCGACCCAGAGAACGACACCGGCGAAATGTTCTTTAGGAAGTTCACCGACCCGCTGGATGCTGCAAGTCTGGAGATCATCGAGTTTGACGAGGAGACGGCCTCGCCACGGGCGTTTAAGGTCGCACGGCATGAGGGGGTCTGGTCGATCCCTTCGCACGAGAACTACGCCGCCGACGCCGAGAATCAGTTTGCCGACGCCGTGACCAGCATGATCGGGTTGATCAAAGGCTCAATCGTCAGCGACTTACCAAGCGATCACGAGCTGTACGGCGTCATCGACCCGACACAGGCTGAGCCGGGAGCGATCGGCGTGGGAATGCGCATCACCTTAGAGAACGAGTCCAGCCACACCCTCGCCAACCTCATCATCGGCAAGCTGGCGAAGGGGCAGAACAACCAGTATTACGTCCGTGAGCCCGGCCGTGTCCGTGTTTACCTTTGCACGATCGACACCGACAATTTCTCCACTCGCTTTGAAGATTGGATCGAGCGCGATCTACTCCAACTCGATTCCAACGAAATCGCGCAGGTCGCTATGAACGACTACTCGATCGATGAACTGAATCAGAGAATCTTACAGGGCGACGAACTGGTGTTGAACTACGACAAGGTAGAACGCGCGTGGTCGATCGACGATCTGGCGGAACATGAAACGCTGCTCGACGCCAAGCCCAATGAAATGAAGAGGGCATTGGATGATTTGGAAATCGTTGACGTTCATCGCAAGCCCGCAGGATTGAGCAGCGAGCTTCGAGCGGAGGATCAGCTGAACTTGGATAGCGCGGCCATCGGTTCGCTTCAGAGTCGAGGATACTACATCGTGCAGGGTCGGCTGCTCTCCAACAAAGGCGAAACGTACGTGCGAATGAACGACGGCGTGCAGTATGTGCTGCGCTTTGGTGAGATCGCGCTGGGAGCACCTGGGCCTGAAAGCGATGACGACGCGGATGATGGCGCTGCATCGAGTGGTGCGAGCCGATATTTGTTTGTTACAGCGGAGTTCAACCAGGACTTGATCCCACTCCCGGACATTCAACCGGTGCCGGACTTTTCGGCAATTCCGGGGGTTCCGGGGCTTTCGGAGCTCACTGAGCCCTCGGTTGACGATGATTCGGCAGACGAAGATGAGCTTCCGGGCGCCCAAGAGCCGGCCGAGGCGCAGGAGGGCGATGACCGAATAGCCAAAGCGTTTGAGGAAGCTCGCCAGAAGATCGAAGCGGAAAACCAGCGAGAGCAGGAAGCGTATGACCAGAAAGTTGAGCAGGGTCAGCAGCGTGTGCGCGAGCTGAACGACCGTTTCGCCGACTGGTATTATGTGATGTCGGATTCGGCGTATCAGAAGATTCGCCTGAAGCGAAGTGATGTTGTGGAATCGACGGAGCCGGTCGTTATAGAAGGAACAGAGGGTCCGCTGCCTGAGACGGAAGGTGATGGTTCAGGGAACTAGGTAGAGAGAAGGGACGCTGCGCGTCACCCGCTAAACATCTGCTCTGCCGTTTAGCGGCTGCCGCGAAGCGGCGCTTCTTGGTAGGCTGTTTCGCCATGGTCTTGGCGTATCACCTCATCCTGAGCGCTTACGGCTTCTGGCTCCCCAACGATCAGCACGGTTCATGGTCGGAATTTGTCCGCGCCTACGAGTTGACTGCATTCGGTCCAGCTACGAAAATCAACACTCGGCGATCGGTCGCAGGTTGTCGGTTCGATCCCATTCGTCGCGTTGCGATGCGAGCAGCGCTTGCGCGCAAACCAGTAGTATTTGACGGACGCCAAGCGAGGGCGATTGCTGTTGGGTTCGCTGATTACGTCGGCCGGAGTTGTGTTCCGGTACACGCGTGTGCAATCATGCCCGATCACGCTCATCTCGTAGTTGGGCGCTTCCGTCTATCGATCGAGCGGATATGTGAGCAACTCAAGGGAGCAGCGACAGCTCAACTCAATCGTGAGGATCGCCATCCATTTGTCGATCAACCATATCGCAATAATCGGATACCTACGCCGTGGGCGCGTAAGGCTTGGTGGGTGTATTTGGACAGCGATGCCGGTTTGCGGCGCTCGATTCGATACGTGAATGAGAATCCCATGCGCGCGGGTCTCAGGCCACAACGCTGGTCGTTCGTTGTACCATGTAAGTCGTGCGAAGATGGGACGCTTCGCGTCACCCGCTAAACGGGGATTGCGGAGTCGCGGTGGTTTCAAGCCACGCTCCGTTCACGCAGGTTGCAGCGATAGCTTCGTTGGAACTGCCGAAGATCAACGAGTCGAGCAGTGTTTCGGACGACCATCCTACCAATGATGAGTGATTCAGATCGATTGCAACGAAGTCGGCAGCGCAACCAGCTTCGATCCGCCCAGCGTTGACCCCCAGCGCATGTGCTCCGTTCGTTGTTGCCATTCGCCAAAGCGCAGATGCGCAGCTGCCCCGGTCATCCGTGCAGATGCCGCGTCGTTCACCTGCTAATCGCTGCACGTACTCCAGCCAGCGCATCTCTTCGACAAACGAAATCCGCGCATTGGAATCGGTGCCGAGACAGATTCGTCCGTTGTGTTTGAGGATTTCGCGTACATCAGCGATCCCATCCCCGAGGTTCGCTTCGGTCAGCGGGCAGATACAAACAGTGCCTCCTGCTTTCAGATACGACTTCATATCACTCGGATCAGTGTGTGTGCAGTGAACGGCTGTGAACCGATCATCAATCTCCAATTGCTCATTGAGAAGCTGCATCGGGCGCTTGCCAGAGTGATCAACGCAATCCTCGATCTCCTTGCGCTGCTCCTCAACATGTATATGAAAGACAAGCCCGCGACGCTGCGCCTCCTTGTGAAGCGCCGCGATTTCCTCGATATTCACCGCCCTGACACTGTGAGCCACAACACCCAGTGACTGTGTTTGCTGGTCGATCAGCGCCTGAAGTCGATCCATCTGTAACCAGAACACATCGAGCGACGGCGAACCAAATCGCCGCTGCGCGCCCTCCAACTGCACGCCAATTCCTCCCGCTGCATAATACGCATTGAGAAGGACGATCCGAATGCCGGCGTCGGCCGCCGCCTTCAACACGATCTCGTCGAATGCGTACCCCTCGCAGCGCTCGTCGTGATGCAGATAATGAAACTCCCCCACTGTCGTGATGCCCGCGGCCAGCATCTCTCCAAACGCCTGCTTTGAGAGCGCGTAAACGGTCTGCTCGCCCATTCGATCGACAAGGCCATACATGGCTTCGCGCCACGACCAGAAGCTACCTGCACCGCGTGGGAATTGCTCGCCGCGCCCGCGCAGACCGCGCTGAAACGCATGACTGTGCGCGTTGATCATTCCCGGCAGAATCGCGCGATCATGCAGGCGAACGGTCGGCGTCAATTCCGAGGATCCGACAGCTTCGATTTGCCCTACGGAACCGACCGTGATCTTCACATCACGCTCGAATCTCCCTTGGACCCAAGTCAAATCAGCCTCGATGATCTGCGTATCGCCCATCAAATCTCAGTCTACACACATCTGCTGCACGAGCGATCCCAGCAAATCCTTGGCCCGCTCAAACTCATCAATAGGAATGAACTCATTGGGCCGATGCGCAACGTCAATCGAACCGGGGCCGAACAGCACGCAGTCAACGCCCATCCGCGCCAAATGCCCCGCATCGCTGGCGTAGTTCACGCCGTACGTCTCACGCTGATCGACCAAACCACAGATCGCTTTGTAAATCGGCGCCGATTCATCGACCTCAAACGGCGGGCTATCATTGAGCAATTCGAATGTCACATCCGCGTCCGCCTTGGCGGATTGGACCGCTTGACGTATTCGCTCCGCCAGCGCTTGCGAATCCATCCCGGGCAGCGCGCGCGCACCGACGTGAATCGTGCAAGTCTCAGGCACGATATTGATCGCTTCGCCCCCGGCGACCTGAGCGACGTTGAGCGCCGCGTACGGAACGTCGGGAAAGTATTTGCTCGTCCCGCACCGCTCCTGTTCCAACGCAGCCCGAAGCTCCGCCAGCGCGGAGATGATTCGCCCAGCCGGCTCGATCGCATTGACACCCAAGTGGGGGTAGCCACTATGCGCGGGTCTTCCTCGTACCGTCACGCGCATTGCCGCATGACCCTTGTGCATGCGGACCGCACGTAGAGACGTCGGCTCGCCCACGATCGCATGCGGCGGCAGCGGGCGCTGCGAAGGCCATTGCTTCGAAAAATGAAGCGCCCCAAGTGTCCCCAGTTCTTCATCGAATGTAAACAGTCCAACCAGCGGCGCTTTCAATGTGGAAGGATCGATCTGGGCCAACAGACTGATCGCTAGCGCATCGAATCCTTTCATATCACACGCGCCTCGACCGAAATACGAGCCGTCGCGCTCATCGAGCACAAAGGGATCGCTGTGCCAATCGTCAAGATCGCCCGGCGGTACGACATCGACATGCCCCGAGAGAATCAATCCGAAGCGGCGCGCATCACCTTCCAACTTCGGTCCCGCCCAGATGATAAGATTCGCCTTTGTGCTGTCGTCATTGGGCTGGCGAATAATCTCGACCCCCGGCCGCTCCAAGTATTCGCTTAGAAAATCGACGATCGGCAGGTTGCTGTTGCGAGAAACCGTATCGAAGGCGACGAGGCGGGCGAGCAGATCCTTGTCGTTCAATCTGCTGCTCATGCCGTCCATGGTACTGCCTGAATTCACCGCGTGCGACTCGCTCGGTATTGACCGATGCGCCAAAGCCGCTAGCATCCCGGCCATGCGACGACTGTCGATTGTTCTTGGAATTATCGTTGGAGTGACCCTATTCACTGCGCTCGGCTTGGGCCAAGATCAGTCAAACGCACCGGTGGAGGTCTTCGCCGATCTTGAAGGCACATGGTCCGGCACCTTCGTGGGATATGACGAAACCGGAAACCAACTGTACCGCATCGCGGTAACGCAGCGCTACGAGACGATCAACGACACAACGCAGTTGGTGATCATCCAGGACACGATGCCGGATGGAACGGTGATTACCGGCCGAGGCAAAAACACCGCGCACCGAAGGCCCGACGGATCGCTCGACTTACGCTGCATGGTGACCAAGTCCAATGGCGATCGCGTCGCGCACCAAGGCCGGGTCATCGCCGGCCCCAAAGGCGATCAGCAAATCGTCTGGTATTCAAGCGGTCCCGACCGCGTCGAGACGTTCCGGGAAGTTGTTCGCCGCGAAGGATCCCATCTGGTCTACGAAATCAACGGCATGGGCCGATATGGCAAGACCATGATCCTCATGCACGGGCGATACATCAAGCAACGCGGCGAAGACTCCTCAAGTAAGAAGGAACCCTTGAGCGATGGCAACAAAGACGAAACGTCGTAGAACTAGTGTTCGCAAACCGGCTCGCGCCGCCAAACGCCGCGCGATCACGCCCGAGGATCTGCTGCGCTTCCAATCAATCGCTGATCCACAGATTTCACCGGATGGGGAGTCGATTGTGTTCGTGAAGAAACACATCGGTGAGAAGAACGAATATGTCGCGAATCTGTGGATGGTTGATACCAGTGGCAGGGACGCGCCGCGCCAATTCACCAGCGGCGGAAAAGACTCATGTCCCCGTTGGTCGCCTGATGGAATGCGCATCGCCTTCATCAGCGGCCGCGACAAACCCAAACCACAACTGTTCACGATCAGCGCCGCCGGCGGCGAGGCCGTTGCACTGACCACGTTCGACGAAGGATCGATCGGCGCGTTCAAGTGGTCGCCCGATGGAACGATGCTCGCGGTCAGCTTCCGTCATCAGGATCCGCAGTGGACCGAGAACGCCAAGAAGAAACGCAAGGACCAGGGTTTGAGTGATCCGCCGCGCGTGCTCGATCACTATTGGTACCGCCTCGACGGCGACGGCTATTTCAACGCGCAGCGCCATGAGCTTTATCTCGTCGATACCAAAACTGGTACGCACCGCAAAGTCTTCGCCAAGGACGCGCTTGGATTCTTCAGCTTCGATTTTTCGCCGGACGCCAGGAAGCTCGTCATCGGCACGAACCCCGATCGCCGAGCGCTGCTCAAGCCATGGAACGACGAACTTGTTC
>CBDUST010000086.1:0-14586 GCA_965369945.1 uncultured bacterium
GATGCCAATGAGAAAGAGCACCAGGAAGTTCTTCCATAGCTATCGCCAGCCATTGCCGTAGGACGAACCCACTCCAATCTCGATCACGTGAAGCGGCTGGACGGTAGCGATCAGCGTGTTTCCGTACTGGCTACAGAAGTGTGCTTCCGGAGGATTGTCTTGCCCGCAAACACTACATTGCACGAGTGACCCTCCCAGGTTTGACAGATAAGAGGATACACGAATCCATAATTCGTTCAAGGGGCAAGAAACTGCGTATGCCAAGCCGCCGATCCCGATAGAGTCGGGACAGTTGGAATCGGGGTAAGAAAAAGGGGACGGGAGTCTGTTTCAATGTCAGACCTCGGCCCCCGAAAATGGGGGAGATGGGATAAGACCCTCACCCCTAACCCCTCTCCCGGGGGGCGAGGGGGATAAGAATGTCAGCTTCCCAAGCTGAGCGTTGCGGTGTATACGGGCGAGACCCGGCTCGGGGACGAGCGGGCTCGCTGGAATCGGGACAGCATTACAGGAGTAGCGGCACGCCGTTATTCGCGGTCGGCCAAGGCGGCGTCGACGGAGCGGGTGCGTTCGGCGATGGTGCGGGCCTCGGCTGATGTATCAGCGGGACCTTGGGGCAGGTATCGAAGCAGCTGCGCACCGCGAAGGTTCTCATTGGGCGGCTTCTTACCCAACAGCCAGGCGGTGGATGACTCTTTGTTCACACGATTGATGCGCACCTGCAGGGGCTGGCGCGTATCGGGGTCGAGGATCGGGCGCAGAACTGAGCCCTCATCGTCCTGGGCGCAAACGTAATAGCGGCGACCTTCGACAAGCCCCCACGACCAACCGCCGTTAATAGAGACTTTGCGGGCCGCAATGAGGTTGAGGATCCTCGGCTCACCCATTTGGGAGGGCAGAACCTCGATCACACGATCGATAGCGCGCTCGATGGCCTTTCGGCTCGCCTTACCGAGCGGAGTCGACCAAAAGAGATACGAGCCGAACTCGAGATCTTGATACAGTTGCTTGGAGGGGGTTTGCGAGACGCCGGCCGTTCCGTACACGTGGTCGGTGGCGACGACGCGTTGTCGCTGCAAGTCGACGACGTTGAAGTTTATGGCGACCACCGCTTCGTTGCGCCGCTTGAATATCCCCCAACGGGAAATTTCGCGCGGCAACTCGGAGGTATGATGGAAATCGGTGACTTTGCCGGTGATGACGAAATGAACCTCGGGATAATCGGTCTGTACTTGGGCGAACCCCGTGGCGCGTTTGTTCGGTGAACGACGTAGGATGTCGGCGACCTGCCTGGAGATTCCGGCGTCGATCCAGACGTCGAAGTTGTCATGGTTGAGTAAAGCGCTCGCCAGGGCATCGCTCATCCCAGGTCCGATGTCGCGCCAAGCGATGGGCGAGCGAGCGGGGTTCTCAAACTCGCCGACGGCGACGACGGTGCGCTCGGAGACGACAGCGTATGCGTGCTCTGAAGCGGAGCGGGCTGCGGCGGTGACGGGAGGCCGGTCGAACTTCCACGGGTTGGATAACGACCAGCTTCCGTTGGAACAGCTGGCGATAGCAGCCGCCAGCGGCAGTAGGAGGAATAATCGAGCCCGGTTCATCCCCATCCCATCGGCCGAGGCTGTGGCGGCACTTGAAATCCCCTGCGAAGCTGGGAAGGTAGTCCCCGCGTGGCGAGCGGCCAGGCCGATTGCCGATGGATCGAGTGTGGCGAGCGTCTGTTGGGGAGCGACAAGCAATGAAGGGTTGTAGTGTGAAAACGACAAGGATCGGCTGGGTGGCAGTGAGTTTGGCGGCGACAACGGCGACTTTTGCGCATGCGCATCAGGAAGCAGATCAGCCCCCAAAGCGAGAAGCGACGACAGAACCGGTACAGCGCGAGACGCCCAAGAGCCCGGAGCTGACCAACCCGAGCACGTTGGTCGGGCCGTTGTTGCGCGAAGGAAGCTATCTTGTCGAGGTGAGAGGGACGATGCGCTTCAATGAGGCAACGAAGTGGTGGCGCTTCACGATCGATCGGGACGATCCCAAGCATGCAGCGTATGAACTGGCGTTGCTTCCGTGCCGGTTGATGGCTGACATGCGGCGAATCACCGAGGGCATGCCGCAGCAAGAAGTCGTGTTCGAAGCAACGGGTCAGGTGTTCGTTTACCGTGGGCGGAACTTCTTCCTGCCCACACATGCACCGCACGTCGTGGGCGTTGCTGCGCCGACCCAGGAACACCAGCCGAACGAAGGAACCGACGCAGACAGCGCAGAGGCGATTCTTCGGAATCTTGACCAGGCGGTGGGAGAAGTTGCGCGCAGCCCGGCCGTTGGCGGAGGCACGGCGGCGGTAGAAGCCGGTGAAGTTCAGTTGATCCAAGAAGGAACGCAGGTCGTGGCTCGGCGAGGTCGAATGTCTCGCGGACCACGGGGAACGTGGTGGTATACGTTCGATGCTGATGCCCAGGGACTGGCCGATCCGCCGATGGTCTTGTTGCCGTGTCTTTTGCGTGAGCGGATGGAGCGGTATGCCGAGCGATCAGGCGAACGCGCAGCAATGTTACTCAGTGGCCGGGTGTTTCAATACGAAGACCGCAACTACATATTGCCAACGATGTTTCAGATTCCGAGCGAGCGAACGGCGTTGCGGCCGTAGGCGGGAAGAAGATTCGCCGTAGAGAACACAGAGGGGAAGCAACTACAGATGAATACGGATCCCGATGGAATCGGGAGAGAGAAACGGGAAGCCGGACCTGACGAACGAGTCTTCGAGTGAGGAAGGTCCGGGTGGAATGGGAAAAAAACGGCGAAACGGCGAAACGGCGAAACGGCGAAATGTCGAAATGTCGAAATGTTGAAACGCCCCATACCACAAGCCTTCTTCAGAAGATTCACCGCCAAGCTGCCCAGGACGCCGAGAGGAAAGGGAAGGGACAAGAAAATATTAGCGGGATTTCAGGCTCATAAAGGCGTGATGGAGTTCATGGTTGGCGGGCTATCGATCGTGCCGGTGTCGGCCGGGAGGTTGCCCAGCGTTTCGACAACGTCCATACCCTCGACAACTTGGCCGAAGGCGGTGTAGCTGCCGTCAAGATGTCGGCACTTCTCGCGCGTAAGACAGATGAAGAATTGGCTCCCAGCCGAGTCCGGATCGTCGGAGCGAGCCATCGAAAGCGTTCCGGGCTGATGTTCGCGATTGTTGAACTCAGCGTTGACATTCCATCCGGGTCCGCCGGTGCCATCACCCTTGGGACAACCGCCCTGCACCATAAAACCGGGGATGATGCGATGGAAGGTGAGGTTGTTGTAGAAGCCGGACGAGCCGAGTTTGAGAAAGTTCTCGACGTGATTCGGGGCGACGTCGTTCCATAATTCGACAGTCATGTCGCCAAGCGATGTGGAGATGACGGCTTTGGGGTAGTCGGGCATAGGGTGTATTCCGTGGGAAGTTAGCGATGTCGTTTACTCAATGATCTGACCGCTGTGAGGTTGCATGATATCGCATGACGATCAACGGGGGACGCGCGGCGGTCGGGGATCAATGGTTTCGGACTGGGCGAACAGCGGTCGATCGGGTCGGCCGATCCCGGGTGTTCGACCCGGAGCGGGAACGAGTTGAGCCACGTGGATCGCCGGCGGGTCGACCGCAATACCGCGGGCAACATCATCAAGCTCAACGCTGGCGATCGCTTGGATCGTTTCGGCGCCGCTGATGGCATAGCCGAACGAACAATAATGCCCATCAAGCGCAGCGGTTCCGGCTCGCGAAAGACAGATGAAGAACTGGCTGCCGGCCGAATCGACAGGTAGATCCCGAGCCATGGAGATCACGCCGAAATCATGGGCCAGTTTGCTGGGCTCGATAGGAAGCCAGTATCCAGGCCCCCCATTGCCGGTTCCGGTGGGGTCGCCGGACTGGATCACGAACGGTTCGCTGCTGCGCAAATAAGGGACGATGCGATGAAAGGTCACGCCGTCGTAGAACCCACCCTTACACAACTCAAGGAAGTTCCATACGGTGTTGGGGGCGTGATCAGGGCGCATGGCCAGGCGAATATCACCTTTGCTCGTTCGCAAAATGACATCACGCTCCGGGTAAATGCGCAGCCCACTCAAGAGGCGTTGTGGTTGGTCGTTGGTTGATTGGGGCACCTCATCGACGCTTGCGGCTTGGCCGTTTGTTTCATCCACGGATTCCGTATTCGATAGAACTTCCGGGGGCGGGGGCGGTGGATGCAGCTCGTCGTACCAACCGTCAATGCGCGTGGTGATCGAACCGCCCGGGCGCACCGGCCCCTGGGTCGTAATCGGAATCATGCGCGAGAGCATCGGCTGAAGCACCAGCGCTGAACCTACCGGCTCGTCATCGATGAGCAGTTGAAGATAACTCGCAGCCCGAATCTCCCACAGCGCGGGAAATTGCTCGGCCAAATCGATTCGGCCCGGTCGGATCGAGACTTTCTCGGTGATCAGCGCCGCGTCAGCGTCGATTAGCGCCAGGCTGATCTTCCCCACATGCGGCGCTTCAAGCTTGACCATCACCGGGCGGTTCGCTGCGTTGTACAAATGTTCGGCCAGCAGTTGCGGATCGCTTGGGCCAACCGGGTCGGCAAACCCGGTTCGGACGGCGATCGCCACCACCCCGGCCGTCATGACAACCGACTTCGGCCAAAGCAAGGTCGTATACCGCCGGTTTTCGTTTGATCTATTCATCGCTCGATCCGATTTATTAGTAGGTGTTCTCTGCGCCGCTGTGGTGTGTCCTGCCATGAAGTTTCTCAGCCTATGGTATCCAAGATGAGCGAGCCGACGCGCGTTTCACAACTCTTGTTGGAATCGGCAGCAACGCTGGCACAGGTGAGCAACGCCCGAGCGATCGTAGCGTGTATCGACGCGCTGCCGGAGCTGGATGCCGTGCCCCCGCGGACCGTGCTGGTCGCTCGTGAGGAACACGATCTGAAGCGCATTAAGAAGCTGGCGGGGTCGAACCCCGTCACGCTGAGCGTGCCCAACGTCATGCTCAATCGCTTCGGCCAGGTGAAGCTCGCTGCCATCATCGCTCTATCCAATAGGATCATCGATCTGGGCGATACTGTCATTTTTCTCACCGGGCCGTTCCGATCGCTCATCGATTCAGTGGTGGTGCTGACGATCGGATCTGAGTATGAGCTGTTCGACACGACCGAGCAGCCGAGCATTGACGAACACATCAAGCGCGCGGTGTTCCATCGCGTGCTGGGGCTTGCGCTTGATCTAGGGCAGCACGGGCGCGAGGGTCGGCGTGTCGGCGCATTGTTGGTCGTGGGCGATGTCAAGCAGGTTCGTACGCAGTCCGAGCAGATGATTCTCAATCCGTTCAAGGGTTATGATGAGAAGCAGCGCAATATTCTCGATGACAAGATGACCGAAACGATCAAGGAGTACAGCTCGCTTGATGGCGCCTTCATCATTCGCGGCAACGGGGTCATCGAGACGGCCGGGGCGCGCATCAAGGCGGGCATCAGCGAAGGCTTACCGTCAGGGTTAGGCGCCCGTCACGCCGCGGCTGCGGGAATCACCGCGAATACGAGATCAATCGCCTTCACCGTCAGTGGATCGGACGGCGCGGTGCGCGTCTGGCGAGCAGGCAAGCTCCTAGCAAGTTTCGAGCCGAGCGGCGTGTGAGGGCTGACAAGCGCTGTTGCCGAGATAGAGAAGCCCCCTGCAACGGTCTATCTGACTATCGCACTGTCTTCTACTAGGCGGCACCGGTGTGCTTCGGTTCCGACTCGTCCGTTTCGCCGGGAGTCAGCAGGCGGTACACCAGAGCATCATCTATAAGGACGTTATCGACGTAGTTGTTTGTGAGCCGAATCGCGCTAAGTCCGGGGCCAGCGTGGATGATTTTTCCAATTGCGAGAATGACCGCTTCGTCTGCCGAAACAGCTGTTATGTCATCAAACTTGAGCGGCCTGAGATCGCTCTCATACTTTCGAAAGACCGGCTGGATCTGCGCATATGCTGCGCGCGCACCATGCTCTTGCGCCTCATCGGTAGCAAGTACGAGCGTCCAGTTATCAGTTTCAGACCGATAGAGCCACAGCGCGGCGCTGGGACTTAAGCCAGCCTCATCGAGACGCACAACGAGCGTTTTACCGGCTGTTACCAGACTGTCTACCAGCGCTCCCTTAGCCATGGCAATATCCCTGATTCTCTGTCTAGGACAGCTGTCATTAGGTTTTCGGCCTTCTGCCGTGCATGACGATCATATCGAGCTTCCTCACTCCAGTCCTTGGTGGTATTCCAATTGTTTCCAAGTTCAGGATTCGACTTGGTCGCCGTCTCAAGCTCACTCTCAAGTGACGCAAGTTGAAACAAGACTCCAAGATCATGAGTAAAGACTTTCCTTGCCAAGTTCTTGTCCGGAAATTCGAACTGCCTCGTGCGCTTCGCAATGCAAGCTTTAAGAGCGCATTCGACCGCATATCCTGCCAAATAATAGGCCCCGTCATATTGCTCTCTTGCTAAGAGGCTTTGGGCTTCCTCCGCTCGAATCTCAGCAAGCTCTTGGAAATCAGATCGATCCATTGTTTCACACTACCTCCAAGACGGGATCGGTGCGGACCTCGACCGGCTGCCTTCGTCGATGCAAACGACCAGAGTGTACTATGTAGCCATGGCTGCTGTCACCTCCACGCGCCTGAAGATCGGGATGGAGATTCATGTCGAGTTGGCGACGCGGTCCAAGATGTTTAGCCGAGCGCCGAACGTTGCGCATCCGGATCATTTCGATGCTGCGCCTAACTCGCTGGTCGATCCGGTCGTCGCTGCGCTTCCGGGGGCGCTGCCGGTAATGAACAAGCGCGCAATTGAACTGGCGATGATGGTCGGCATGGCGATCAACTGCTCGATCGCCAAGTTCAGCAAATGGGATCGCAAGAATTACTTCTATCCCGACCTTCCCAAAGGGTATCAAATCAGCCAGTACGACCTGCCGTTGTGTTTTGACGGCGAGGTTCACTTCACGGGGGCGGATGGCGCTACCAAACAGGTGGGCATTATCCGCGCGCATCTGGAGGAAGACGCGGGCAAGCTGGGGCATGAGCTACCCGGGGGCAAGCCCTGCGACGGTTCGCTGGTCGATCTGAATCGAGCTGGCACGCCGCTATTGGAGATTGTGACGCAGCCTGATCTGGCCAGTGCCGAGGACGCGGTGATCTTCGCCAAGGAGCTTCGCAACATCTGCCGATTTCTTGGCGCTAGCGAAGGGATCATGGAGCGGGGGCACATGCGCTTTGAGCCCAACGTGAATGTGATCATCGATACGGATGACGGCCGCGAATATGCCACGCCGATCGCTGAGATTAAAAATCTGAATTCGTTCCGAGCGGTGCATGATGCGATCGAGTACGAGCATCAACGTCAGGTCGAGGCGTGGCAAGCGGACGGGATCGTCCAAGCGCCGGGGCTCAAGAGCACGCGAGGATGGGACGATGCTAAGCGCATCACCGTCTTGCAGCGAGAGAAAGAAGAAGCGCATGACTATCGATATCTTCCCGATCCCGATCTGATTCCAGTTGTGATCAGCGATGAATGGCGACAGGAAATCGAGTCGGAGATTCCCGAACTGCCGATGCCACGGCGTGCGCGGTATCGCAAAGAGTACGATCTTGCGGAAAAGGACGCTGTTGCGTTGACGGGCGAGCGCGATCTTTGCTTGTTCTATGAGCGATGTGTCGAGGCGATCCACACGGAAAGTGGATCGGAAATTCCGGGGGCCCGTGCCGGCCAAGCGAATGCGAAATTGCTACTGAATGCCGGGGCGAAGCGCGCTCATGAGCGCGACTGCGGTATTCACGAGCTGGGAATCACGCCTCAACAGGTTGCCCAACTGATCCTACTGCGGGATGAGAACAAAGTGGGCTCCAGTGCAGCGGACGAGTTGTTTGGTCTTCTTTGTGAGACCGATGATGATGCGGCCCACGTCGCTGAACACGCGGGCTTGATGCAAGTGTCAGATGAAGGTCAGCTTGATGAGTGGGTCGAGCAAGCGATCCACGCGCAGCCGCAGGCAGCGGATGACTTCGCCGATGGGAAAGACGCCGCGATGGGTCGGCTTATGGGCGAAGTAATGAAGCTCAGTCAAGGGCAAGCCGAGGCAAAATCCGTGCAAGCCAAACTGCGCCAAACGCTGCGCAGCGACTGAAGTTCGAACTGGCCCGCGAACTCACACCTTGGGCACGATCTCAGCGTGGCGCACAGCAAGCACGCCCCCCCGCGCTCGCCGCTGACCGCCGATCGCCCTCCCACCGCACACAGATACTCTATACCTAGACAGACTAGGTATAGGTGGGCGGAACGGAGCGTGTTTGCGCTTGTTGATTATGGACAGAGGCACACGCGCAGGCACCCACGCTCGAACGTCATCGCACCGTCGCGAACGTCGATGGGCGTTGCGCAACAACTCGAAAGTATCATCCTGACACCTCTTCCGCTCCATCCTTTCCCCATCCACATTCGCTACAACCCTGAACCTGCTCGATTAACGAATAGCGGCATCGCGGGCATTGCCGAGTCCTGAGAAGTCTCGTCAATCGCCGGACCGCTCCGATTAGCACAATGAGAAGACTGATCCGGAACACGATTCCAGTTACCCAGAGGCCTACCTCCATTGAAAGACGTCTAGCCGTTACAATAGAAGGATCTGAGAATTCAAGAATCCCCCCCAACCCACTGCCAACGATCGCGATTGCACCAACGACAGCCACAACAACTAAGCCACGCCTCGTTGCCACTGCTCCATCCAGCAGCCTGTTTATGTTTATTAGCACCAGGATCGCCAGCGCTTTTCCTACGCCCCGAAGTCCCCAAACAACACTTCTCAGAAACGGAGAAAACCTCGGCAACGCCTCAGACCCCGCCAAATGATCAATGAAAAGGGCGACACTGTAGCTAGCCATAAGAACCTGGAGAGCGACGAACCATACGAACACACGAAAACACCAGTTTTCCGAAACCGAAACTCGCGTAAGCAACTGCCACAAACCTAGACCCCACACAATCCAGACCAACACTTTAGATGCTAAAATGACGAACCCAAACCAGCGGGCCGGAGTCGTGAGGCCTAGCAAGAATAGAAGACAGTCAATGGTAAGTTCGGCCGCAACAAGCCCGGTTGCAATCATGATCACTGTGCGCCATCGAGCCATCACTGCGTTGGAATGTTGCCCTTCGAGGCTAGCTCGACTCATACGACTGCTCGCCCTAAAGGAAAAAGTGCCAGGATTGGTTTACTGGAGTCCTTGACTAACAAACGAGTTCCGTTCCGTCACGAAGTCGAATTCGGGGAGCATTCCTGGAGCATCGATGAGATCGTAGTATGAACGTCTGCGACGAGCTGTGACTTCTCGTCAGAAGTGTCCGCTTCGATTGCGCTCTCTAGGTCGTGAAGCCTCGCGGCAGCCTCTTCCTTCTCACCGATGTCAATCATGTGCCCGCAGTAGCACAGCGTCGTATGCACACGTTGTATGAGATCGGTGAATCCCAGCCTCTCAAGTTCGGCAAAGTTCTCTATGCGCCAATCGACGTCGCAATCCTCGAAGCCCATGTTCTCCCCAAAGATCCGCACTGCAACGCGCCTCTTGACCTCAAGCTTAAGCGGCTCGGGAAGGTTCAACGAGAGGAACCTATGCTCGACTTCTCGAAACGCCTGTTCCAACTCGGCCATGGTTAAGTGTTCGGCGGAGACACTGACTGTGTTTAGGGCTCTACCAAGGTCAGCCCTCATATCGTTCCAAGACGAATCGTCAACTGTGCTGCTCATCACTCGCTCATCCGGTTGCGAGAGGTGGATTCGCTCGGAGGGGTCTCATTCGCCGTCGGTCTCGGTTGCAAAGGGATCGAACACGGCCGGGCCAAGGGCGGGCGCCGGCTCGATGGTGACGAAGCGAACCGAGCCGTCGAGGAATAACAGGTTGCCGGCATTGGGCGTTGCGTGCCAATCGGCATTGCGACCGGTGCGCTGGCGCACCTCATACCATACCGCGTCGCCCATCACGACTAAGCGCGATGGCGGCGTGGTAATTCGGCTCAGCATGAGGCCGGCCGGTTCACTTGCCGAGTCCGACAACGCTGGGCGGAGCAAGGCGGCGTTGGCGCGGTAGCTGGTGCCAAAGGCTCGGTAGGCGGACTGGTCGCCGGTACCGGCCCCGGCGATCTCACCTCGAATACCCGTATCGGCTGGGCACTCGAACATCTGCTCGCCGTAGCGGACCAGGCTGCTACGCGGGACGTAACGATTCAGTGGGCGGTCGAAATCCAGGAACGGCGAGCGGTTGATCCTCGAGAATCGCAGTCCGCCGTAGAACCACCCAGGCTCATCGTAGATCACGGGGAACCGCTGATCGTTGGCCTCAATGTAAAGGTGCCACGCCTCAGATAGCACCGCTTGATGTCGGGCACAGTCCGCTCGATAGCTGGCTATTCGAGCCGAGGTCAGAGTCGGCAGCAGAATCGCCAACAGCGCGCTCACGATCATCACTGCGATCAGTAGTTCCAGGAGTGTGAAAGCGTAGTATCGCGAGCGGGTCCGCATGGTGCATTACTATACAGGCGGCCAAGGGCTAACGGATGCATGAAACTAGGCAAGACACGCTGTTGGGTCTGCCTGGATGGGTTTCGTGACGGCTCATGGACTAGGCCCCTCATAACACCCCCACCGCTCCCAAGAGTCGGCTTCGCTCGGCGGCTATGTGAGCCGGGACCTACCACACAGGCTTATATCCCTCGGCGACCAAGTTCATTTTAGGGCTCCACACATGGACGCGCTTCGTCGGCCCGGTCGCATCCACAAGGTCTCCGCCGGCATGCGTCCATGAGAGAATCGCACCCTTGAGGTTGGATACATCACAACCCTGCGCATGAAGTTGCTGCGCGAGAAGGCCGCTGCGATGACCGATCGTGCAATACGTAACGACCGGTCGCCCTTCATACTCCGATCGGTTCGCCTCGAATTGCTGGGCTGTAATCGCACCAGGCAACATGGACACCGCTTGCTCCTGCGGTGAGCGCGCATCGACGATCACAAAGTCTTCTTCCTCCAATCGGCTCAGCAGTTGCTCGGCCGTAATCTCGGGCACCTCTGAGAATAACTTGCGAGACTTCTGATAGTTCTTTTCGATCTGTTCGCATTTCTTAGCTTCATCAGGCATCGCGTATTCAGCTCCACCCGCTTGCGACTACTTTCGGGCAACCCTGCTGGGGAATACCCAAGGTAGCAACTGTCGGGCTGGTCGTTGCAACGACAGCCAAAAAGGGATATATCCATCCATATGATGGTAGAAGCGCCGGTCACGCGCGGCGGGAAAATAAGGGACCTGGTGCTGATTGGGACCGGGCACGCCCATATCCATATCTTCCCCGCCTTCGCCGCTGATCCGCCGCCGAACACGCACGTCACCGTCATCGCCGACACGCCGATCGCGACATACTCGGGCATGGTGCCGGGCTTGGTTGCCGGCGAGTACCGCCGGGAGCAGTTGGAAATCGACGCGCGTCCTCTGGCGACGATGATTGATGCCCGGCTGATCGTTGCAAAGGTGACGCAAATCGACGCGGCGAATAAGTTCATCACTCTGGATAACGGCCAGTGCGTTCCGTACGACATTGCCTCGTTCAACGTCGGTTCGACGGTGGCGGGCATCGACACGCCGGGCGTGCGAGAACATGCCTTGCCCACGCGCCCCATCGGGCTTCTTGTGCGCGGTATCGACAACCTTGTCGAGCGCGCCCGGCATCACAAGGGACCGGACCCGTTCCACGTGATCGTTGTCGGGGCCGGAGCAGGCGGAGTGGAGATCGCTTTCACACTGGAAGACCGTCTGTCGCGCGAAACTGATAGACCAATCCTCGTAACACTTCTCGATGGCGGACCGCGAATTCTTCCGGGGCTTCCCGACGCACTGGCGCGCCGCATCAGCCGGCTCTGCAACGGTAGGCATATCGAAGTCCGTTGCAACACACCTGTCACGGAAGTCGACGCCGAGCACGTTACGCTCGAAAGTCGTGAAGTTGTCTCATGCGAAGCGCTGATTTGGGTAACGGGCGCTATTTCTCATTCACAGTTTCGCGACTCTGATCTCGCCACCGATGATCGCGGGTTTCTGTTGATCCGCTCGACGTTGCAGGCGAAGGATCATGATGACGTTTTCGCCACAGGCGATTGCGCGACGTTTATCGATTACCCGCAAACACCCAAGGCCGGCGTGTACGCAGTGCGCCAAGGGCCGTACATCGCGCACAATCTTCGAGCAGCGTTGACGGGGCAGCCGTTGAAGCCCTATGTGCCGCAAGGCGATTTCCTGTTACTGATGAATCTAGGCAAGGGCTACGCTTTGGGCACCAAATGGGGTTTACGGTTCGGCGGCAAATGGGTGCGGCGATGGAAGGACCACCTTGACATTAAGTTCATGCGACGATTTCAGATGCCATGGAACGAAGCTGAGGAGTAAACTACTTGTAAACAGCCGACGAGTATCGATGTCAGCTGTTCGGTTTGTCTTGTCACCACCACTTGCCGCGAGCGGGCATCGGTTGCAGGAAAGTGACCACCACCGTGGGAATCACCGACTTCCGCATCCGGCAGGGGAATTGCCGGTAGGCCGGTCACTCGTCCTGCTCGTTCGCGCTCTCTCCTTCCGACAGCTTCGCCCGCCACTGGGCGGCCTTGACGTCGTAACCCTGGCCCGGCTCGGCTTCATGCCAAGCATCGTAAAGGTGCGCGAGGACGCCGATCTGGCGAGTGATGCGCTCGTCATCAGGTTCCGGCGCGGAGGCCGCAATCTCATATACCTCGAGCAGGAGCGTTTCGGCCTCGTCGAAGCGGCCCAAGTCCTTGTACAGCCGGCCCAGGTTGTTCATGGCGGTCAGCGTGTTCGGGTGGTCCTTGCGCAACGACGTGCGCAAGAGCTCCACGGCCTTGGCCAACAACGCCTCGGCCTCTTCAGTCGCCCCCGTGTCGTGCAACAGGCGGGCGAGGTTGGCCATAGAAACGAGCGTATCAGGATGCTTCTCGCCGAGAACCCGCTTCTTTCCCTCCAGGGCCTTCCGCTGCAGGGCCTCGGCTTCCTCCAGTTCACCCCATTCGTGAAGGAACTTAGCGAGGTGGCCTGTGATGTGAAGCGTCCCCGGGTCGTCCTCGCCTTGAATCTCGCGGCCCAGGGCCAGGGCAACTCGCCAACCGGACTCGGCCAACGGGCGATCCCCGCGCCCGGCTAAGATCTCCGCGACCCCGCACACCACACTGGGCATGGCTCCCCTGATGCCGGGCATCAGGAGGAACGGCTCGAGAAACTGACGAATCAGCGCCTGCGCCCCCTCGCGGTCTCCGGCGGCCCACAGCCGGCGCACCTCTTCGTATCCCGCCTCGACAAACGCTCGCGCCTCCTCGGCCGTCGTTACCTCGGGCAACAAGGTCACCAGGAGTCGGTACACCATTTCATCGTGGGCCTCATCGGCAGCGGCGGCACCGAGCGCTCGGCGGGTGGACAAAAGATACTTTAGTGCACCCTGTGTTTCTATGTGATCCTCGCCGAGCCGAGACCGGCGGATCTCATACGCTTCGCGCGCGACGTCTTCCGCATCCGCGTACTCGTGCTTGCGCCAGAGCACTACCCACAGATCAATCAACGTCGCGGCAAGGACCAGGTCATGGACGCCGGGCGGCCGTCGATGGAGGACAACGGCGGCGCGGAGGTGCATCTCGGCCTCGTCGTACAGACCGAGGGAACGGTAGGTGCTGCCAATAGTCGTTCGTACGGCCGCCTCGACCTCCGGCTGGTCCGCAAAGGCCGTGTCGATCTTCTCCGATGCCTTGTCCAGCACCTCCCGTACCGTCACGTCGCGGCCATCCCTGTCCGGGTCGACGGCCGCGAGCAGGTCATCGTTCAGGAAGCGGTTGACCGCGTGCGCGATTGCCGCCTGCCGATCGGCCTCCCGGCGCTGGCTCTCGGCTTCTCCTTGCCGCACTTCGGCGAGCCGGCGCTGCTCAGATTCCGAGTCGGCCAGGGCGAGCGCCCGTTGCTCGGCATTGGTGGCCCGCACCGACTGCCAGGTCGTCCCGGCCGCCCCCACCACAAGCGCCATCGCGACCAGGATCGCTGCCGCCACGCCCACCTTGTGTCGGCGGACGAACTTCCTGGTCCGGTATGCGGCGCTGGGTGGGCCGGCGAGGACCGGCTCGTGGGTCAGGTGCCGCTGGAGGTCCATGGCCAGAGCGTTGGCCGTCTCATATCTACGCTGGCGGTCCTTCTCCAGCGCCTTCATCACGATCCAGTCAAGATCACCTCGCAGTTCACGCCTCAGGGATCGTGGGTCGAGCCTGCGATTGTCGGCGTTAGTGGTCGAGGTATCGCCCAAACTGCTCAGTTTCGTGCTGGGCTTGGGGGGTTCCTGCTCGCGGATGATCCGCTGGATCTCGCCGAACGCCGCCTGGCGCAGCGTCCTCGGATCGAACGGCAGCGCCCCGGTCAGAAGCTCGTAGAGCAGGACACCCAGCGAGTAGATGTCCGAGCGGGTGTCGATGTCCTGGGCGGTCATCTCCGCCTGCTCGGGGCTCATGTACTC
>CBDUST010000087.1:0-14431 GCA_965369945.1 uncultured bacterium
CATGGAGTCATCGGGAGGGACGAGGATTGCCGCGAATGAAGATGTTGTTTCTCCGCAAGATATTGCTGAACCTGGGACCGCGAGCCGCCGCCGTCCTCGGACCGCTCGCGTACCTTCGATACCTAGCCAAGTTCGCACTCTGCCTGCCCGACGTTGTTCGCACGCGTGGCTTCCTCGGCGTGGATCGCGCCATGGGGTCGAGGCCGATTCGCGTTCGTCTCGGCCGCCGCCGGTTCACGATCGACTGCCGGCGCACGGATGAGCTGATCAGGGACGGCACCTTTACCTTCGGCATCATCCGCGAACTCGTCATTCGCAACTGTTACCTGCGTCATCGGATCGCGTCGGTTGCCGGCTCCGCCGCCACGGTCCTCGACCTCGGCGCCAATCGCGGCGTGTTCTCCGTGATGATGGCTGCCAGTGCCAAACAAGTCATTGCCGTCGAAACCCTGCCGGAATTCGTGGAGGCGATCAACGTCAACATGCGAGCGAACGGCTTCACCAATTACGCCGTCGAGAACTCTTTCGTCGGCGAAGGCGGCGACCTCGAAGACGTCAAACAGGCGACGATCTCGATGACCCGGCTGCTGGAGAAATACGACCTTGACACCATCGACCTGGTCAAGATGGACATCGAGGGCAGCGAGTACGCCTTATTCCGAGAGGCTCAGTGGCTGGACCGAGTTGGCGCCATCTGCATGGAGGTGCATCCCGAATGGGGTGACGTGCAGGATATCCTCGACGAGTTGACGCGCCATGGGTTCTTGTTCGACGTCACGGACCACACGTTTCGACCAAGCGTTCCCAGCAAGGCCGAGTTCATCTATGCGGTTCGGCAGTCCGGCCCTGACTGACCGGGCCCAGTTCAGCCCCTGCCTCTCCAGAAAACGTCATCCGCAGCGTGTCTGCGTGGCCAGAATCCGGTGCAGTGTGCAAACGCGGGAAAACGCAGCGACGCGCGCACTCCAAAGCTTACCAACGCTGAACCCGCTGTGAGCAGCGTGTGCGCTACGAAACAACCCCCTGCAAATGCAAGGGGTTGCTAGGGATGGGCGATACAGGGCTCGAACCTGTGACCTCACGGGTGTGATCCGTGCGCTCTGGCCAACTGAGCTAATCGCCCTTGAACTGGGCAGTATATGCCATCACGCATCGCCCGGCCCCAGTCGCCTAGTCACCCAGTCAGGGGAATTCGATGGCCGCCTCGGCGGGTCGCTCGATGATCCTGACAACGTGCTGCGCTAGCGTTGCGATCGCTTCGGTGCGAGCCGTCTCAGCCGGTAGGTATGTCGAGGCCCCAGGACGTTCGATGCGCGACCAATCAGACCTGGTTCGAGCTTGTTGCAACGGCGTTGGAAGCTTGGGAGCTGTCACATGAGTCAGATTCAGTCGACGCGGCTGAGGCATCGGCACGGGTTGCTGGGCCGCATGACCGCGCTTCAGCAACGCGCGCGTCAACATGATTTGGCGTGTAGCCAGCAACCGTAACGCTGCATCATCGACGCGCAGCTCAGCCTCACCGTGCAATCGGCGCATCAATCTTTGGCCGTGCGATCGACCGGCGCCGATCACCCCACCGATCGTAGCGCCGATGGCTGTCACCGCGCCGAAAGTCGCGCCGCCGGTCATAACGTCGGCCACGAATCCAATCGCCGCACCGGCGGCCGCACCTCCCCCAGCCTTGATCCCAAACTGCTTCAGCGCTTCGGGCGCAAACAGATCAAGCCCCCACTTCCCATCAATGATCGGAAGCGCTCCCGGATCACAGTCCTCAGGACTGAAACGGTGCAACTCGAGAAGGCGATCAACACAACGTTGCTCACGAGTGCGGATCGCCGTTCGCAGCTTCTCCAATGCTGCTTCCACCTGATCCGTCTCACCCGAGGCAACGAACAGCGAATAGGCGGCGGTGTCGACCAAAGCCCCCGCAATTACATCAGCCGACGCCTTGATTAGCGCACTTCGTTGTTGCCGACGATCCTCGATCAGCGTGTTCAACGTCGCTTCGTGTGCATCGAGCAGCGTTCGCATTTTCTCATACAGCCGTTGCTCGCACACATCGTCGAGAACGACCGTATCGAATTCAGCGACCGCGTGCATATTTGCCCGCGATAAGTGCTCACGCCACAGTTTTACTTTCGCCTCGTCAGCGGCAGTAAAATTCAATACGGGCACGACTGGCCTGGCGCATCGGGCAAGTATTTCTAGTTCGTCGCGATGCTTGCCCAAGACACGATCGCGCGCGTCGATCACATACAACGCGACGTCGCTTCCAAGCACTTGGCGCAGTGCCTTGGATTCTTGGGGGAATCTCGATTCAGCATCTGAACTCGCTAGGAACTGCTTGACGAGCTCGATGCCATCGACACGTTTCACTCCTGCCAACGAATCCAAATGCTCCAACAATCCGATGGAATCTTCAAGCCCGGGCGTGTCGTACAGCGCCATGACCTGCCGGCCGTCGATAAGAATTGCTGCACCTTCAACGTGTCGTGTAGTGGCGGGATGATCGGAGACTTCGCCGAAATCAGCCTCACGCATCAACGTGCGCATGAGCGACGTCTTGCCGGTGTTGGTGTGACCAACGACGGCAACGGTAAGCAGGTCGCCGCTCACGCTGAGGTCTCCTTGGCCAACGCGAGATCTAAACGATGGCGCAGATCGTCAAGCCAGTGTCTCGCAACCTCTTCGGATTCAACGTCGGCGTCGGTCGCTTCAGGCAGCGTGCGATCGAGTATTCGCGTGATGCCGACCTCATCTCGGCCTTGCAGTTCCAACAGCAGCGCAAAGAGCGCCGCAGCACGCAGCGCATCAGAGCGTTGATTGGAATTCGTTGGCGCTTGCTCTTCGGTGTCGGTATCCCCTGGCTTGAACGCTTTAGTCGCCGTTGCGATGGCGGCGCCGATTGCGGTCCACATCGGCAAGCCGGCGATCGCTATGGGCGACAGCAGTGTTGCGGCCGCGATGCAGCCGAGCGCTCCGGTCAATGCGCCGCAGGTCATCCAGCGTGCATCAACACGTAACCGAGGCGGCAGCAGATTCGTAACGCGCTGGACACCGTTTCGAAGCGGCGCGGTTAGATCGCCCTTCAAGTCCAGCGGCGCACCAAGAAGACGCCGCCAAGAATCATGTTGATCGCGATACAGCCCGCCGATCGCTCGGTGAAGATCAGCTTGCTTTTCGATCGTGGGTGCGTCGGGCCAATCACGGTAGTGATCTAGAATCAGCTCAAACGCTGCTTCGATATGGCGCAGTGAATGCTGCTCGTGTTGTACGCCCACCAACTGTGCAAGCTTGGCAAGACTCGCCTCAGTGAGATGATCCAGATCGAGCTCGATAACGTGCTGCGCCGGCACGCCTACTCCATCGGCGAGCATGCGCCAATCGTCAATGCGACTTTGCATCAGCTGGACATCACCACGATCGCGCAGCATCTGACCACCGGTAAGGACAAGGCCGACCGGCCTCCCCGCGGCAGTCTGAACCTGCTGCAAGAACGCGCCGATGCCACGATCAGGCGTGGTCGTCAGCGCGCTCACGATGACAACGATCTTGGGAGGTGTGGCCGACTGGGAAAGTTGGTCTAACACGCGGCGCCGATCAGCACCATCGTCGACAAGTCCAAGGTCCTGCCACGTCACACCCTCGATCTGCGGTGGCCAGGTCGATTGTGTTTCGTCGATCTCCAAACCGAGGATCGCTGGTGGGCCGACATCGCGCGCCGCACTTGTTGGTGTAGCGGCTGCGGCTGCTGTCGCGTGCGACCGGTCTTGTTGGCGATCAGCATCCACAATACCCAAGGATGTTGTTTGCGGCATCAACTTCGATTGCAAACGCATGTAGCCCGGCCGAGAAGTATCCAGCCGCCACCGAGCTTTCGCGCGACGGCGACGCTCTAGACAGAGGCCGAGCAGCAGCAAACGCGGGGCAAGTCCGTACACGACGATGCTCCCGATCAACAATCCTGACCACGCACTCTGCGCTTGTTCAGCTGCTGCGCGATCAGCGATGGGCCATCGCGCCTCGGCGATTTGCTGCGTCGATGGCGTGGAGAAACCCACAGCCTGTGGTCCAAGCGCGATCGTCTCTGTGAGCGGGGCGTATGTTTCTGCGGAAAGGATCGTGGTTTCCCAGGTAAACAGGTAATGCCCGGTACTGAGCATGATGATGACGAGCAAAAGCGATCCAACATTGAACGCTGCCCACGCACCGTGACTAATCACGCCAAGCGTCCACCGACCGATGGGCGATCGAGTCATCACGATCCCGTTCGCTTCGATGGCCGCGACGTGAGCAGGTCCCTTGTTGAGCCGCGCCGCCAACCACCGAGCCACGCTAATCGCTAGAGCCCCAAGTGAGCCGGTCGCCAGCGCGGTCGGCTTTAGCAACATCACCATGAACCAGACCACAAGCAGAACCGTCTGCACACCTACCAGTCCGCCGAGGAGACGGAAGAAATTCACCGGTGTTTCTCGCTCAACATCAAGCAGCGCTCGCCCCGCGCCGGCCCCGGCTGCTAGCGCTAGCACAACGAGCAAAGCAACGATCGTGAATGTGGCGCGATCGACATGATGCAGTGCCGCTCGCATTTCGCCTGCGAGTGACAAACCGCCCGCACGCCGGACGATCCGCTGCTCAAAATCGCCACCGCCGGCGATCGCCGACTGTTCAGCGTCTGGCTCGATAATCGGGGCAGCGCCGTCATGCTCAAGCGCGCGAACGGACTCTGCGAGCAATCGATCGGCAAACACCGCCGGCGCTGGGGCGCGAGGCGTTGGATTGTTTTGCTGACGCTCGCTCATGGCCCCATAGTACGATCGACCGCAGCCGCAAGGGCTGTGGGCCGGAACGTGTAGGATTGTTGGGACTGGATCAGGCTGACTTTCAGACGGTCGGGTTGTCGTCCGACTCTTGCCCGCTGGTCACCTTCTCCGGCTCGTCAGCCGCTTGATCGGATTTTTCTTCCCTTGCCGATGACTCAAGCGACTGCTTGGGCCATTCCGACAACTTGCCGCTGGGCTTGGAGGATTCGTCGTCGATGTCGTCGTCGATGCCCTTGATGCCGCGTTTGAACTCGACGATGCCCCGTCCAAGGCTGCGACCAACTTCCGGGAGCCGCCGGCCGAAGATCAGTAGCCCCAGCACCAGCAGCACCATCCATTCCATATGGCCGGGCAGTCCGAACGCCAACAGGGGCTTCACATACATGCCGAGTATCGTCATCGCACCGTCCTCTAGAGGAGCGACCTTGCTCCCACCTACGCCATTGTAGGGCAGGAACGCAACTCTTGACCTCTTCGGCCAAGGGGCGGATCGATCTGCCAGATATTGCGTCATTTGAGGCAGTTTGGCCAAGTCAGAGGGCCTAGGGCGATTGCCATTGTCAATGACCCGCGCGAGGTTGACCCGATACTCGGCAATGGTATCGATGCGATTGGCCGTCTCGATCAATATACGACTCATCTAAAGAAGGGCTTACCCACATCATGATGCGCATTGGCTTCGTTGTCGTTTGTGCCGTCCTATTTGCATCGATCGGCTGCGCGAAACAGCAGACCGTGCGGATGCCGGTGGAATCCAAGCCGGACTACGCCCGGCCGCTTTCAGAGGGCGCTAGCGCCCTGCGCTTGATTACCGACCCGCAGCGGCTCCCCGATCTGGAAGCCGCGTATCAGAATCACGACGCCACTTTATTGGCGGCGCTTCAGCAGAGCATGGCATGGTTTGCGGCGCCATCCAGCCGACATTTCTTCCCGTTTGATCAGATCACCCACGAGCATGCTCGCGCCAGTCTCAGTGCGCTTCACGATCTGTTTGCCAATTCATACGACGCTCAGTCGTTCGTCGCTGATCTTGAGCGGATGTTCGATGTGTACGAATCGGTTGGGTATAACAACCGAGGCGTCGTGCTATTTACCGGGTACTACGCGCCGACCTTCCGTGCCAGCCGAACGCGCACCAGCCGCTTTGCGTATCCGCTTTATAAGCGCCCTGCCGATCTCGTCACCGATCCGGTGACGGGACAACCACTTGGGCGCCGACGACTGGATGACTCGGTGACGCCTTATTACACCAGGCGCCAAATCGACCAATCGCGCATGTTTGCCGGCAAGGAGCTTGTGTGGCTTCAGGACCCGCTGTCAGCGTACATCGTTCACGTGAACGGTTCAGCCAAACTTCGCCTTGCCGACGGATCGCTGATGTATATCGGGTATGCCGGCAAGACCGATCATCCTTACACCGGCTTGGGGCAGTCGATGCTGGATGAGGGCTTGATTCGAAGCGGCGAATTGAGCCTGCCTGCGGTTCGCCGTGTCTATGAACAGAACCCGAAGATGGTCACTGACCTGATTTACCGCAACAAGAATTACGTCTTCTTCACCGAATACGATGGCGACATGTGGCCAGCGGGTTCGCTCGGCGTGCCGGTGACGGCTCAACGCACGCTGGCGACCGACAAAAGGGTCTATCCGCGCGGCGGTCTCGTGCTGGTAGACACCAAAGCCGTGACATTCAGCGAGGGTCAGCGCGAGTTTCTGGAATTCATGCTCGATCAAGATACCGGCGGCGCCATCCAGGCCCCGGGTCGGGCCGACATCTTCATGGGCGTAGGCGCAAGCGCTGAGATTCTCGCCGGCGGACAGTACGCTGAGGGGCAGCTCTATTACTTCTTCCTCAAGCCCGAGTACGCGCCCGACGGCGTGGCGGACGCAAACCCCTAATACGCCAGCCGTAGGGTCCGCTGTGCGGACCATCTGCGCCATGCCCTCGTTGGGGAATGGTCCGCACAGCGGACCCTACGAACTGCCGATCTTCCTGCGCACAGCTTCCGCCTGCTGACCTAACCCAGCCTCTTCGAGGCGCTGCGCGTACATCTTGCCCACGCGATAGAAGTTGCTCTGTCGAAAGAACGGCCCGGCCATATCCTTCGGCTTCTTGATGCTTCTAAAGGCTCGCTCGTACAGCGTCAACATCGAACGACCCTGCCCGGCATCGCGAAGAATCTTCTCCGCTCGTCTCAATGCGGTAGTCACGACATGCCCGGCATTGGCGTAGCGAAAGATCACATCCTCATAGCATGCACCCGCCTTGGCCGGCTCGTTGCCGTTTTGCCACATCCGTGCCTGAGACATCCGAACTTGAGCAGCAAGATCATGGCGCTCGGGAAACAGGGAGAACGCCTTGTTCCAAAACGCGTTCTGCTCCTTGGTATCCTCAATACTCTCGATCATGGGCTGAAGGATGGTCAGGTAAAAATCCGGATACCGTGAGCCGCAAAGTCGATGTAGCACGGTCGCCCAATACTTCTTTTGTTTCAGCGTCAAGCGCCCGTTCTCGGCCAAGTCGCGCACCACCATCCAAGCAGGAGCGTACCCAGGCGAAAGGCGAAGCCCCGTCTCGATCAACGTGAGGATTCTCTGGACATCGATTTCGATAGTCGACGCTGCTTCAACTGCCCGATCTTCAACGAAGCCGCCTGCTGCTTGTCCATCAACTTCCGCCGGCTTGAGTAGGCGCAACGCAGCGTCAGTGTAAGCGGTGGCCGCTTGACGATCGGCGCGCGAAGTCTGAGCCAACTCTGCCAGCAGTGAAATGAAACTGTCGGGAATTCCCCGACGAATTTGCGGATCGAGAACATTGCCGCGCACACCTTGATATTCAGCGTAGCGACCCATGTCGAAGTTCCACCAGGCGTTGCGGCCGCGCGTTTGGAGGAACCCCACCCAAGCATGGCTCACGGTGCTGGCCCGCCCCTGCGCATACGCCGTCGGCACACCAATCGATTTGCCCACGGACATCGCGTAGTACGCCTGATCCGCGCACACTCCACCATACCGAAGGATGTTCGGCAGGTTGAAGCCGGCCTGCGTCACCTTCTTCGGCTGACCCCGCCGGAAGTGATCCATGTCGTACTCGATATCGAAGAAGCGCCCGCCCACGATCGGATCGCCCGCATATCGACTCAGCGCCCATGTCATCTCCTGGATGCTGGCAGTCGTGTCCACTACATAGATCAGCAACTCCGCTGGAACTTCACGAATCCCAAAAAGCATGCGCTTCTCGTTGGCAACGAAGTAATCGAAGATCGCCAGGGCGTCGGGTGATTGCCCCGTATTTTCGTTCACACGACGTCGAAACGGATCTTCATGCACCACACAAATCGCTGCGGCAAGGTTGGCAAATTCATCGAGTTTCGCGCCTTGACGTTGACGTAATTTCTCAAACAGAGAATAGACCTTGGCCGGATCGTCGCGGTCGGGCTTGATGAGAAAAGCCAACGTTGAGCCGATTGCTTCGTTCTCTTGCAGATACTTCAGCAACTCCAGGCGAGTCGCTTCGTCCGCCTCCTTCAATTGCTCAACCAGTCGCAGCGCGAAGGCCGCATCGCGAAACAGGTCTTTGTCTTTGTGATCTGCTGAAGCGATTACCCGATCGAATTGCTCCTGGAGCGCCGCCTCGGCGTGCTCGAAGTCTCCGAACTGTTCAAGTACATTGAGCGCAGCGGTAATCTGTTCCCGGACTTGTTCAGCCAATTCATCGGCCGAAGCTCGGCACGTAACAGCGGTTGTCGCCGCGAAAACCACGATGGCTAAACATCGCGTGATGAATCTTCGTCTTGGAATCAGTGTAGCGATCAACTCGGTCAGACTCCTACCCGGAATCCGCATCGGTCGGTGTCGGGGTTGAGGCTTATCAAGGATACTTACCGTATTCCCCCAGTGTCATACCCCTGATCAACATCCCAAAGGAGATAACCATTCCCGGGCCAACGGCGTTTCCGAGCAAACGAAGCCTGTCCACTAGCAGCCTGAGCTTCAGCCTCCTTGCGGAAGGCAGCTTCATCTGCGAGCAACCACCCCTCACTTGCTATGGACCCGGCAATCCAGGCGATCAGTGCGAAAACAACGAATCGGCGCGCCATCGCCCAGGTAAATCGGTACGGCGCCGGCTCGGTCATGGGTTTCCCGCATTCCTGGCAAGTGCTGCCGCCGGACGGAGCGACCGGATACCCGCAAGATGGGCACAGCCCGTTCCTAAAACGGCGTCGCCGCGCCGCACGGCCATAAGCCTCCGGCAAGTCAGAAAGAGCAACCGCAGGCGCCAATGGAATCAGCATCAACAGCGCGAACAACGCAGAAGGGACCACTTTGTACAGATCAAATCCAAACCCGAGTAGCCGTGTTCGTGCCAGCGAGTACATGACCAGGACGTGTCCAGCAATCAGTAGCACGAAGACAGCCCGGAAGATGTTGGTCCACGACACCGGCACGAAAGATCATTGTACTGAACAAGATGATGAAACACCACGGCACCGTGTCTGAGGAGGCTCTGTCTGACGGATCAACAGGTTGCTCTCAATGCTTGGTGGGACGGGCTTCCAGCCCGTCCGCTTCACTCTTCCAGACAGGCAGCATACCCGTCCCACGATTCGTCAGACAGAACCGAGGGCAATCAAATCAAGATAGACCGTAGTCCCCCTGTCGATCATCCACGCGCTTCTTGATCTCATCGCACATTTCAAGAAACGGCGGATACTCGCGCACCGGCTCATCGTTGCGCTCATCACCAGGCAGCTTCTTCGTCGCATCAAAGCCAACACGATGATCGCGCGCGATCATATCTCGGCCGGGATCGGTGTTCGCACAGAAGTGAAACAGCAACTGCTCCCAATCGCCAACGTTGATTGAGTCGTCAACTGCGATAACCCAATCAGCGTCGCACGCTTGCCAAACCGTCTCAATCGCCGCGATTCCCTGTCCCGGCAGCGTCTTGTTGACCGCAACAAACACACATCGCCCACGCCCAAACTCGGGTGCGGCCGCGTCGACAATCCCAGCCTGTCCAATGGCCTTGGTGATATCAACGGCGAGCTGCGACGAGTCACGCCGACGCGATCCCCGCCCCACCGCCACGCCGCGCACTTCTTCGCCAGGCCAGGCGAGCGTGGCGTCAATTCCGAGCTTGTGCCCAGCTCCCAGGCGCGGCGCAGCATGATCCAGAATATCCAATGGGCCGTTGACCAATTCAATATCACGTTTGAAGTCGCAGTTGTCGAAGATCGCCCGCAGCACTGCTAACTCATCATGCACGTTCACATCGCCGTCAACAACAATCACAAACTTCGTCCACGACATTTGGCCCGCACCCCACACCGCGTGCATGACACGCCGAGCTTGCAGCGGATACGCCTTGTTGATCTTGATGAACGCGCAGTTATGAAAGCAACCGAAGCGCGGCAAATGGTAGTCCTCGATATCGGGAATGATCGTTTGCAAGAGCGGCAGGAAAATGCGCTCGGTCGCCTTACCGAGGTAGTAATCTTCTTGTGGCGGAGGACCGACGATTGTCGCCGGGAAAACCGCGTTACGACGATGGGTGATCGCAGTAACATCCATAATCGGATAGCGGTCCGGCATCGAGTAGTACCCGGTGTGATCGCCGAACGGACCTTCCAGGATCGCGCCGGGTCCGAGCGGATCGCCATGCCGTGGATGAAAGCCGATGTCGCCGCAATCAGTGGAGACATAGCCTTCGATCACAATCTCGCTGTTTGCGGGCACCCAAAGCGGCACGGTCTTAGCGCGAACCAGCGGTATACCACGGCCGTTGAGAAATCCCGCCATCAACAATTCGCTCATACCTGGTGGCAATGGCGCTGTCGCTGCATACGGCAACACCGATTCACCACCAAAGCAGATCGCGATCGGCATGGGCTTGCCTTTTTGTTTCCACGACCGCCAGTGCGCCGCGCCGTCATGATGAACGTGCCAGTGCATTCCCAGATGCGTCGCGTCAATCAGCGGTGCGCGATACATGCCGATGTTGTGACTAGTCGGCTTGGCAGCACCTTCATCATCCGCGTGGATCGTGTGCATGCCTGCGAAAGTGATGTACCGCCCTTCACCCCCAGCCGTTCCCGCTTGCTGGGCGTTCATTGCAAAGCCGACTGCCGCCGGATCACCATCTAAAGGCCAACACTTGATCATCGGCAAGCGCCGTAGATCAACTTCGCCGCGCTCGGTCAGGCGAACAACGTCTTGACAAACACCGTTCCGCACACGCTTTGGTGGTATGCGCAGTAGCGGCAGAAACATTTTCGCTTTGCTGAGCAGATCCATCAGTGATCGAGGCGGCTGCGGTTTGGTGAGCGCGGCGATGCGCTGGGCGATCGAGTCGAATCCATCTGGTCCAGCGCATCGAAGCGCCATCTCAGTTCGGCGGTACGAGCCGAAGACGTTGATCGCCAACGGAAAATCACAGCCCTCCACGTTCTCAAAGAGCAGCGCCTTACCCCCCTGCTCGCAGTGATCAGGATCGAACGATTCCGCCGCAGGACTCGCGGTCGGACACGGCAACTTGCTCTGACGATCGGCAAGCTCGCTGATCTCGAGGATCGGCGAGACCGTCGCCTTGATGCGATGCAGCTCGCCCGCCTGATCCAGCTCGTCGAGAAAATCTTGGAACGTGCGAGACATCGCCGAAAAGCATACTCGGCCGTGCCGATCGAGGCTGGCCTGTGTTCTGACGGAGCGTGGATCAATCGGCCGCGTGTGAAATGGTGACCGCGCTTTCCCTGATAAGATCGCAGAGCGGACACACCTGGGGCTGGAGCAGCAGATTTGGACGGTTCAAACGGCCAGTACGCAATTGATCTTCATCATGTAGAGAAGGTCTACAAAGGCAAGGTCCATGCGCTGCGCGGGATCGAGATGCGCGTACATCGGGGCGAGATCTTCGGGCTGCTCGGCCCCAACGGCGCGGGCAAGACCACGTTGGTCAAGATCATGATGACGGTGGTCAGGCCGACCAAAGCTCGCGGCACGGTGCTCGGTCAACCCATCGGGCACAAGCCCACCCTTGCTCGGGTTGGCTACCTGCCGGAGCATCATCGCTTTCCTTCATATCTCACCGGCCGTCAAGTACTCGAGTTTTATGCGGCGCTGGCGAAAGTGGATCGCAAGACGCGCAAGAAGCGAGCCTTGTCGTTACTCGATCTGGTCGGTATGAAGGAATGGGCCGACAAGAAAATCGGGGCGTATTCTAAAGGCATGATGCAGCGTGTAGGTCTAGCTCAAGCGTTGATGAACGAGCCGGACTTGATTGTTCTTGACGAACCGACCGATGGCGTCGATCCAGTCGGTCGGCGTGAGATTCGCGATGTGCTGCTGCATCTTAAGAAACGGAACAAGACAATCTTCCTCAACAGCCATCTTCTGAGCGAACTGGAGATGGTTTGCGATCGTGTTGCGATACTCGTCCAGGGAAATGTAGCCACGCAAGGAACGATCGACGAACTGACGGCTGAGAGTCAACGGTATGAGATTATGATCGAGGGTTCTGCACCACAGTGGACGAGCGAGTATGACGAACTGCGCTCCCAATCGGGGTCAGACGGTCAGACGTTGCTTGTCAGGCGCGGCTCCGACCCGACACAAGTGCAAGCGATAATCGATCGGCTTCGAAGCGACGGCCGAACGATCTTGTCAATCAAGCCGGTGCGTGAGAGTTTGGAGGACCTGTTCATGCGCGCGGTGACGGATCCGGAGACAGGCAAGACGCTGGCACCCGGCGCTACATCGAGCGGGAACGATTCGAAGGTGGCTGGGGCATGAGATTGTTCGGCGTCATGCTCATGGATTCTTACCGGGAACTGAACAGCAAGAAGTTGTTCTGGGTGATTCTGGCCATGTCCGCGATGGTCGTACTCACGTATGGCTCGATCGGTTTTGACGAGACGGGCATGTCGATGTTGTTTGGGTTGACCCACGTCGACAACCCGATGCTCACCGACGGCAGCTTCCTAGCGTCGCTGATCTATCGATCAATTTTCGCGACATTCATGGTCGGGATTTGGCTCGCTTGGATCGCAACGATCCTCGCGCTTGTCTCAACCACTACAGTCTTCCCTGATTTCGTTAGCGGCGGGGCGATCGACATCATGCTGTCCAAGCCGATCCGTCGAGTGACGTTGTTTCTCATGAAGTTTGTCGCAAGTCTGCTGTTTGTATTGCTACAAGTTACGATCTTTTGTGTCGGCGTTTTCCTGTGTATGGGGATTCGCCTTGGTGACTGGGAATGGAAAATCTTCGCAGCCATTCCGGTCGTGACGCTCTTTTTTAGTTATCTATTTTCAGTCAACGTACTGTTCGGCATATGGACGAGATCGGCCCTGGCCGCACTGCTGATCACCATGGTGCTCTGGACTTCGTTGTGGAGCATAAATTCGGCGGAGGGAATCCTCAGTCTGGTACGCATGGAAATAATCGTGGGGGTCGAACATGAGGACGAGGCGATCGCAAGGCTGGAAGAATCGCAGGCGGCTCTTGAAGAAACTGAAATCGAACAGAACGCGCCGGCACGCCAGCGCATCGGTACGGACCTCGCGCTCAGGCGAAGTGAGCGCGACAGTACGCTGGAATTGATCGGAAAGATCGATAACTGGTATAAACCGATCCGCGCCGCACGAACCGTCATGCCCAAGACGGCCGAGACGATCGCACTACTGGATCGCTGGTTGCGTCGCGATACCGATGTCAATCTGATGGACATATTGCAGGGGAAGGTGACCGGCGATGAGTTAAGCGGATTCAGCGTCACCAATACAAGCGACGAACGAGAGGCCCAGCGTCGAATTCAGCAAGAGTACGACGCCAAATCGGAGGTCTTTCTGATTGGCTCGTCGTTGGCATTCGAAGTGTTGGTCTTGTCGCTCGCCTGCTGGATTTTCGTGCGCCGCGACTACTGATCCAACTCGACGCCACGATCGCGCGCCGATTTGATCGCATCACGAACCACTGAAGGCAAATCGTGCTTGAGCATCACTTCGAGCGCCGCTTGGGTTGTTCCGCCTGGACTGGTCACCGCTTGGCGCAGATCAGCCGCCTCCTCGTCCGCCTCAACGAGCAGTTTTCCAGCACCGCAGATCGTCTGATTCACAAGCAACTGCGCGGTCGCTTGATCCATCCCAAGTTCGACGGATGCCTGTTGCATCGCCTCGGCCAGGAGAAACACATAGGCAGGACCCGATCCGCTCACGGCCGTGACGGCGTGCATCAATGACTCGTCTACTGTCGTCGTTTGTCCAAGCGAGTCAAAGATCGCAACGGCCAACGCTTCATCACCTGCTTTGGCGCCTTGTCCCAACGCGATCGCCGTCATGCCGGCGCCAATGCGGCATGGCGTATTGGGCATTACGCGCACGATACGAGCATGTTCTCCGAGCGCCGCGCGAATGACTCGACTACTCAAACCGGCCATGATCGAAATCACGACCTTCGGCTCAGGCAACGGTCCAATCACGGTTGCGATGTTGGTAGAAACCTGCGGGGTACTCTTAAAGACCATAGGGCTGGGATTATTTTTGACATAGCCAAACACCGATCCAAAGTCACAAAAGAAGCCCAATCTCTTTTTATAGGAGACAAAGAAG
>CBDUST010000088.1:0-14185 GCA_965369945.1 uncultured bacterium
TCAAACGTGCAAAGTTAAGCTCGGTTAAGGGTCGTTAGCGCGAGCGCGGCAACTTCAGCGCGCGCCACGATTGCCGTTTCCGGCTTCCGCACGCGCAAAACCCTCATGACGTGCGCCAATCAACGATTCAGTTCTTTTTTGTTTGTTCGTATTTCCGCAAATAGCGCGCACAAATATGTCCGCGCGCCTCAAGCCTAAAGCCTCAAGCCTTCCTTCCTCGGAGAGATCGGTTGATCGAGTTGCTAGTTAACCAACCGTCCAAAAGACCTGGTCAACGCAATCCAGCCATGGGAAAAGGAAGATAATGCTCACGACACGAACTTCGTACCGAGTCCTCACTTCACCAGTCCCCGCCTCTACATGATCCGCCGGTGTGCCGGGAAACGTCCTGACCGTATCGTCGTTGAGCGATTGCGTGTCCGTGCCAACAACATCCCACAGATTCGTGTTGAAGTTCCAGAATGAGATTGTGACTTCCAATCCGACCGTGTTCGCTGACGATTCGATCGTCACGTTGAGCGAAGCTGGAGAATCGGTTGGCAAAGTTCCCACGAAATCCAGCGTGATCGGAGCTTCGGTCGGCTCGAGTATGATGCCTGGGTTGTAACACAGATCGCTGTCATCCGATTCCAGAACGTCGTCGAGCGTCCCGGAAGCCAAGAACCCGCGGAACGCACTAAACGAGTCGGGTGTCGTTGCAGCCATCCCGACCTGCACCACATACAAGCCGAAGCTCATGTCGGAAAGGAGTATGCGATCCTGACCCAGGAACGGGTACACGCCCCAATTACTACCCGGTGTGTCATAACTGGCGAACAACTCGATCGTGCCCGTCTCCGGATCGATGTCGTGGACCAAGAGCCCGGCGCCATACCATGCGTCGTACAAGCGGTAGCCATCGATGAGTTGGTTATGCACACTGAAGGCGTCGCCTTCCGGCAACGCGAGCGAGTCGGTCAGTTCCAGCGTCAGCGAGCCCTCCGTGTCGGTGATGCGGTAGACCTTGATTCCCCCGCCGGTGCGCTCCTCGCCGGTAACAACGAAGTCGCCGTTAGAGGTCGGCCAGGAGGAGTGGGTATTGTTGCCACCGTCCGGCGTCTGACCGAGAAACGTTGGCATCTGCGTCGCAACGTTAGACACGTCGTAGATCCAAAGCCCGCTGTCCCACGCAGCAGCGTACATACGTCCATCCACTACTGTCATGTCATGAACGAACGACTTGCCAATCGACTCGACGATCCACTTCGCTTCGGTGATCGGCCCGTCCGGCGGATTGTCCGGATCGAGCCCGGTGAGATCGACGATCGCGACGCGCGTCGCGCCGCTGGTCGTCAAATACAGAAACCCGCTGTCGTAGAACAGATTGTGGATCCCCGTAAATCCCGAAACGATGACATCGACGAGAGCGACCGGGTTCATCGGGTCTCGCACGTCGACGATGTGCGCGCTGCCTTCGTTGGTGCTCGCAAGACCGACAAACAGCAGACCATCGCCGACTTTCACGTCCTGAGCCGAGGCACCCTGAAACGGCGGCGGTAGCTGATACACAATCCCGACCAGATTCGCAGGATCGCTGACATCGACGATGCCGACTTTGGATTCCCCGAAACCGCCTATGTACGCGAAATCGCCATCGCCCCAGACGTCGGCATTCGAACCGCCGAGCCCACTCCATTGTCCGATCAGTTCGGCGTTGAACGGCGGATTGTTGCCGCCGAGAGTCTGCCCGCAGATCGCTAGTACTCCCATGAACGCCAAGTATTCAAGTCGAAAACAACTGCTCACACTCTGTCCTCCGTCTGAGAAGTGTCCTTTATTTGGGCCGAATACCGTCCGCTGCAGCCGATCAACCGTCCTCTAGGCCGGCAGCGGTCGAGGGCGTGGCCTGTCCGTCAATCAATATATACGCTCAGGCTGTGGAAACGGCTGCGAATCCGTCAGATTGACGTAAATCGTTCTGTTGGGATTCGCTCAGATCGTTGTTAGTCACAGGCCGCTACGAATCCTCTCGGGGCGTCGAGGATTGGCGCTTTGCCGAGAAACACCATCGCTGGGTGATCAACAAGATGAAGAGGCCGACGACGGCGATCAGCGAGCAGGTTATGAGCATTCGTTTCAGGGACGGCCAGTTGGTCACCGCATCCCCTCCCGCCAGTGACGAGAGCCCAAGCAGCACCCCAGAGAACGAGAGGCGACCGACGAGACTCTGGATCGAAAGATACGTGGCGCGCTGGGCTTGGGGTACGCGTGGTGTGATCGCGGCATTGAGCGGAGCGGTCATCAAGCCTCGCGGCGCCACCCGCAGCAAGACCAGTGGGATGATCCACGCATTGAGCGCAGCCGCCATGACCGCAATCAGCGCCGTTTGAAGCGCAACGCTGAGCAAGAGCGTCGGCCCGATCCCCACGCGATCGCGAACGCGAATGCTGTTCGCTGCGGCAAACGCCCCGATAAGCATCGCCAGGGCCATGTGCATCCCTGCGACGGCCGGCGCCATCGCCCCGGAGATTTGAAAGTCGGCGCTTGTGAGCTTGATATACGGCTGATAGAACTCGTAGGGAATATGATTCAGCACGGTCATAAGCACGGCGAATCCGAACAACCACGCTAGCGATTTTTTGCGTAGATACCCCAGACAAAGGCTTAGCTGTCGTACAACACCGGTCCCTAGAAATGTCGCGCGTTCATGGGATCGAGGTTCGACGAAGGCTAAGACAATCGCGAACGTTCCGATCGCGGCAACTGCAGAGGCAACGTAGGCGAAGTGCAACCCAATCGCGCCGGCGAACCCACCGACCAACGCTGCAAGTGCGCTTGAGAGTAAACCATTTCTCGCCACGATCGCTTCGCGAGAGTCAAATTCCTCTTCACGATTCAGCGATGTCAGCGAATCATAATGAAAGGATGTATCAGTTCCGGAGTTAAACGAAATACCCATCGCCAAGAGCACCTGGGCTGCGACGAATACAGCGAACGATGAATCGATGACAAAAAGCACATAGGCGCCGATCAGCGCGGCGGATGAGATCAATAACGTAGCCTTTCGACCAACCACGTCAGAGAAATAGCCTGAGGGAACCTCCAATAGCACCACCACCGCGTAGTAGATCGCTTCCAATTGGAGTACACGCTCCAGCGACATGCGCTCGGAGAAATACAAGAAAAAGATCGGCATCCAGGCAAACGCGTTGAATCCAACGGCATACCAGGGGTAAAGACGCAAGTTGCGCTCAAAGCCGTGCTGGGTTGATGAAGCATCGTTCATTACGCTGGCCGAATCCGACTAACTCAATCGGCACATTGCGACGGACGTCAACAATCACCACGGTGGGCGGCGCAATCTCAATCGGTTACGCCGGGCGCTTCTTGCTCGAGGTCGGGAAAGGTCGCAGTTTGTAGGCTGGGCTCCGCCACTCTTTGAAATGCAACGCGAAGCCACGCCGCCAAAAGGAACGCGAGCGCTAGCGCCATGGCGAGGCCAGTCCCGGCGAAGATGTATGGTCCGATCTGTTGATACCACACCGGCGGCGGGAGATGTTCATATCGCGTGTAACCAATCACACTTCCGGAAACGTGAAGCCAAATAACGAGTAGCGCCGCAAACAGGTTCAGCGCAACGGCAGTGAGCCGCACCGAACGGCAATGGATGAGTGCATCGGCGCCGCCGCGCCGCACCAGTACCTCGCACAGTACAAACGATAATCCCGCAAAGAGAACCATGCTGTCGATCCCGATCTCGGTGCCCATCGCATGACCGACCACCACGTGCGTCCCGTGAATAAACGAGTTCAGCGGCGGAATCGAGATAAGGATCGCACTGAAGAACATCGCAAACGTCCACCACTTCGCCGAGCTGAGGAAGTATCGAACCGCGTTGAACGACTGTGCATGACGCTTTGAGACGGCTATTGCGATATCCCAGACGATACGCGCAACGATGATCACTTCAGCCATGCTCACGACAAAGCTGATCCACTTCACGACTTCGCTTTGAGGAATGTGATACGTGTGGTGTCCGAAATTCGTGAATGAGTTGAGCAATCCGACGCCAAGCAGAGCGTAAGCGAGCTTGGATCGGGCGTATCGTTTGTCGCCGGAGACTTTCTCAGCGATGTAGTAGATCGTCCCGTACACGAAGAGGTTGAAGCTGCCAACGAGTGTCCCGGTTGCTTTCCATTGGATGCGAAGATCGACGACCGGCGACGAGAAAACATCCGGAAGCAGCCAGGCGTGCTGCTCTATAAACGTGTACATGAAGAACAAGACGCCGACGCCCCACATCGTTACGTATACGGGTCGATCCCAGAAGCCGCGCCAAGTTGCTGCGAAGAAATTCCAGGCAAAGAGGAACCAACCGAGCAGAATCATCGCGGAGAAGATCGGATGAAATCCAAGGTACTCGCGCCCGGAGTAAATCCCGAGCATGAGTGTGACGAGTATCCCGCCGCCTGCTGCGCCCCACAGCAACACTTGCAACAGGAGCCGAAGACACTCGCCGCGACTGATAGGCCCGGCAGAATCCTGCATGTATCGATGGACGATCGCCACGCCGCCGAGGAATATCCACGCCGAGATGAACGTGGTATGGATGGGGCGCAGTGCCGTGAAGTCAATCCGTCGTTCGGTGAGCAGCGGGGCTATGCTGGGTATGTAGAAGAGCACGCCGACCATTCCTGCACATAATGCGATCGCAAGGGAGACCAATGCGCCGCGCAAGAATGTGAGCGTTGCATACTGTCGCACGTGAAGCGATCTCGAGAAACTGCGATCAATCACGTTCGGCGCCGTGGCCACCGTCATGGCGCATACTCCCACCACGGCACACCGACTTCAGCTTGCTCGTCGCGCTGCACAGATTCCCAGCTGCGCTTGGCTAGCGCGTACCGATTATCACCAAACCAGACGATCAAGTCATACACCGCCTCAAGCTCTTGCGGTGTAAAGCCGGGCGCCGGCATCGTCGGCGCGACGCCGTCCTCCAGCACGGTCATGATCTGCGACCGCGTCAAACGACTTGCGGTCGTCAAGAGATCAGGCGACTTGGTCAGTCCTTCACCTAACGGAATGTGACACCCCATACACCCACGTCGCATGAAGAGATTAAAACCGGCTTGTATGTTCTCGTTGCCCGGCTGCGAGAAGGTTCGGCGCAACTCAGCGACCTGGCGAATCCCAAGAGTTCGGGGGTCGAATTCGCCGACCGCTCGTTTCACTTGCCCTTGACCGGTCTGGTTCATCGCCTCGAGGAACGCGCTCAGGGCTGTTGCCTCAGCCGATGTAAAATCAAACGCGGGCATCGACCCGGTTCCCTCGGCCAGCAAGCGCTGCAATCGCTCCGGGGCAACGCGATTGGCCGCGTTGGTGAGGTCAGGCCCGAGGAATCCACCAAAACCGTACATCTGGTGACACGTCTGACAGTTGTGTCGCTGCCACAGTTGTCGGCCTTCTTGGGCAAGCGTTGAAAGCGGCGGCGAGTCCACCGGGTCCAAATACACCAGCGCGGTTTGTATGGCGAAACATGCCACGAGCAACACCATCAGGCCTCGCTTGGCATTTCCGTTACATTCGGACCACCAGAAGCCAGAGTTCGTCGATTCGGTGTTTCCGGGGTCATCCGAGCTCATCTGAAGTTCCATGCGAAAGTATTCCAGCGGACCCGTGCTGTGGGCCGTCTTCGCGGCCAACTGGAACCGGGCATTGTAAGACCTTTTGAGCTCAGTTTGGGCAGTTTTTCGGGATGCCGTGGAATCCACGATCGTAACCGGCGATTCCAACCTTAGCGGCCGCGCGGTATCGTAGAGTCCATGAACATGACACGACTCCCACTGTGGACTTGCGGGTTGCTCATGCTCGCGGTAGTCACCTACCCGGCCGCTGCGCAGCCGACCCAGATCAACTCGATTGACCCGCCGGCTCGGCCCGGCGCGATGGCTCCGAATCTCTCGACGATGGACGGCCACGTCGTTCTGACATGGATTGAGCCAGTCCAGGCCGAGGCAACGACACAGCGTGATCATCGGCATCGTTTGCGAGCGCTGCGGTTCGCTCGGTACACCGGCGAAGGGTGGAGTGAGCCGAGGACGATCGCAGAACGTGACAGTTTCTTTGCCAACTGGGCAGACTTGCCTGCGTTTGCCCAAGCTGGCGACGGAACGCTGTTTGCCCATTGGCTCCAGAAGTCAGCCGATGCTACCTATGCCTACGACGTAATCGTGGCGCGCTCGACCGATCAAGGAGAGAGTTGGCAAGAGCTTGGAAAGGTACACGAGGATCAGACCAACACCGAGCACGGTTTCGTGTCGTTCGTAACGGAAGCGGACGGCATCCGAGCGTTCTGGCTCGATGGGCGGGAGATGGCCGGCGACGACACTGAAGATGACCCGCACGGTGGCGCAGGCGGTGGAAGCATGACTCTGCGCACCGCGATAGTTGGTAGCGAGATGGCGGCGAGTACGTTGATCGATAATCGCGTCTGTGAATGTTGCAACACGTCAGCGGCAATGACTGACCGCGGCCCGGTCGTGGTGTACCGTGATCGAAGTGGTGATGAGATTCGAGACATCTACATCGTGCGGCGTGTCGATGATGACTGGACGCAGCCGAGGGCGCTGTTCGCAGATGGTTGGAAGATCGCCGGCTGCCCTGTGAACGGTCCCGCGATCGCGGCCGACGGATCGCAGGTTGTTGTAGCGTGGTTCACCGGAGCGACCGACACCGGCTCAGTTCGCGCGGTATTCTCAAACGATGGTGGGGCGCATTTTGGCAATCCGATTGCAGTAGACGACACCTGGCCGATCGGGCGTGTCGGTGTGATGCTCCTGGACGGTGGCGATGCAATCATCAGTTGGCTCGATGCCGGCGAAGACGAAGGCGCCATCGCACTGCGCCGAGTCAGCGCAGATGGATCACAAGGCCAGCCGATGATGGTCGCCCGCACCAGCGGCGCGCGAACGATCGGCTTCCCAAAGCTCGCACAAGTCGGTTCGAATGTCTTGGTTGTCTGGACGCAAGACGACCAGCCAACGCGCCTGCGTGCTGTGACGATTCCGATTGGGGAGATACCGGCGGCGATGAAGAAGTGAATTCTGCGATCACGACGTCCGCTGCCGGTTCGCCCCGGGTGTGTTCACCCGGGGCTAAATGGGGTGGGGAAACACGCGTGGCAGGATTCGAACCCGCAACATCCGGTTCCGTAGACCGGTGCTCTATCCAATTGAGCTACACGCGCTCATCTGACTACACTAGCGGCGGTAAGCCTATCAGTCGCCTCGGATTGGCTCAACCGCCCTTTTGGGATGTACGAACACTGTCGATCGGCTGATTCGGCCGGTCGAGTTGATTTCCTTGCGATGCGGACCATAATGTCCCCTTCGCATCGACCCAGCTAGAGGAACCTCCGCTCGTGCCCAACTCCAATTCCGCCAAGAAGCGTGTCCGGCAGAACGCCAAACGCCATGCGCTCAATCAATGGCGTAAACGCCGAATCGCCGACCAGGTCAAGACCTTCCTCAAGGCGGTGCAGGATAAGGATGTGAAGACGGCCGAGACAGAGTACCGCAAGACCTGCGGCATCCTGGATAAGATATCCTGCACAAGTACGCTGCATCGGAAAACGGCCGCCCGCCGAAAGAGCCGTCTGGCCCGCCGGCTCAACACACTGAAGGCGAAATGACCGCTGGGGAGCCAAGATTGAACTCGACCGCATTTCCCGGGAGCTAGGCTACGCCATGACCAGCACTCGCGCATCGGGAGCGACGGCTGAGTCCCGAGCGTGGCTATCTGCATATCTGGGCGCTTCCAAGAAACCTCTAACGATACTGGCGTTTCTTTTGCCGCTCGTCGTGGCCTATGAGATCGGCCTGGCGTTCACGCTGCGGTCCAGCCAAGGTGTGCTGACGAACAAGGCCCATGAAACGCTGTTGCGGTTCTTCGACACCTTTGGGATCAGTGCCGGGGGCGGGCTGTATCTGGGTGGAGCGGCGCTGGTCGTGGTGCTGTTGGTCTGGCACATCCTGAATCGCGATCCGTGGCGGCTGGAGCCAACCACACCCGGCCTAATGGCCGTCGAGTCGTTGATGCTGACGATCCCGCTGATTGTGTTGGCGCAGGTGGTCTTGCAGAACTTCGCTGCGGACGCAGTGGCTGCAACACCGGCCGCCGGAACCGACGCGTTGGGATCGCTAAACATCTGGTCCAAGCTGGCCATCAGCATCGGAGCCGGTCTTTACGAGGAACTACTGTTTCGGATGCTGTTGATCGCAGTGCTTCACACGCTACTGGTGGACGTGGCGAAACTGAACTCGACCCTGGGCGGCACGATCGCGGTCGCCATCTCGGCCGGTGCATTCACCCTGTACCACCCGGTGGCCGGCTTGGGCAGCGGCGTCTTCTACTTCCTGGCGGGACTGTACTTCGGCGGTGTATACCTGCTACGGGGCTTCGGGATCGTGGTCGGAGTTCACGCGATCTATGACATCATCATGGTGTCGATGCTGACGGAATGAGTCAGGCGGGACGCGACTCACTCTCCTCCTGCGGTCAGGGGTGGACATGCGATCGGTGAAGCCACTCAGGCTTGGATCCCGTGAATAAAAGGATCAGGCCCGCCGGTTGAAAGAACCGGCTGAGCCGTGTTATGCTCAGTCAATCAGCGGAACGCCCGCCGCACCAACGATCGACCTCGGCAAACACGAGTGATACCCACAGGCCGTGGACGGGCAAACTCAAGGATTCCCACCATGCGACGATTCACGATAGTTGCGGCCGCGTTGGCACTGTGCTCCGTCTCAACCGCATATGGTCAAGATTCCGCTCCCGACAGGAAGCTGACGATCGGCGATCAGGCGCCGCCTCTCGACATCGCGCATTGGGTCAAGGGCGACAAGATCGACGAGTTTGAGTCAGGCAAGGTCTACGTCGTGGAGTTCTGGTCGACGGGGTCCGGATCCTCGATAGCTTTCATGCCTCGTCTTTCTGAACTACAAGCACAGTACACCGATTACGATGTGAAGTTCATCAGTGTGAGCCATGAAGATCTCCAGACGGTCGTACGTTTCCTGTTCGAGGAATATGAGCGCGATGGAAAGATCCACAACGACCGTACGCACTTCACGTTGACGACCGATCCCGACCGTTCGGTGATAAACGATTATTTCCTTGCCGCTGGACAGAGCGACATCCCCTGTGCGTTCATCATCGGCAAGGACAGCAAGATAGAGTGGATCGGCCGTCCGACGTCGATGAATGGCCCCCTAGAGGCGGTCATCAAGGACACGTGGGAGCGCGACGAATTCAAGGTGATCTTCGAAAAAGAATTGGCGGATCGGGCGTTATTGCGAGAGAAGCGCATCGCCCTGCAAGCTGCCATCACGAAGAAGGATTGGGAAGGCGCCATTACCGCCATCGACGAATTGACCGCGATGAGCGACACCAATCTCCGTCTCAATTCCCAGAAATTCCAGATTCTGACCAGGGAATTGAAGGATTACGATCGCGCAAATATCCTTGCGCCGGAGGTATTCGAGCAGTTGTGGGACAATGCAAATGCGCTGAATAACCTCGCGTGGTTCATGGTTGACGAGGCTGGACTCGAGAACTTCGACGCGGCTCTAGTGTTGAAGGCCGCCAAGCGAGCCAATGAACTCACCGAGCAAAGAAACGCTGCGTATCTCGATACCCTCGCTCGTGTTTATTACGAAAATGGTGATGTCAGATCAGCGTTGAAGTGGCAACGGATGGCCGCGGATCAACTCAACGGCAACGAGCGCTACGCCGAGGGCGTCCGGAGATACTTAAAAAAGTACCAACAGGAGGTGGATTCAGAGATCTGATCGCCCAGCCGTAGCCTGTTCGTTGCACCGGACGACGCGACTTGTAGTCAAACAAGCTGTACTTCGCGGCCAGCCTCGGCCGATTCATACAGCGCGTCAAGCACCGTCTGCACTGCCCGGCCGTCCCTCGCGGAAGCCTCAGGCGGCTTGCGGAGCTTGAGGTTGTCAGCAAAGACTTCGTATTGCCGCTCCCATGCGGCGCTCCACGCATCGCCGGATGGAAATTCCTCTTTGGTATCGACGAGCGATCCATTCTGTTCCTCAGAGAGAACAAGTTCGTTTGACCACAGATCAAAGAAGCATCCACCCTTATCTCCGAGTAACAACACGCCGTCGCGATAAATCCCCTCTGGTATATCAGCCGCCCACGTCGTGTTGAGTTCTAACGACATGCCGTTGTCGAAATGCATCAACGCTGTGACTGCATCTTCGACATCGAAGACGCCTTTGGGGTTCGGTGGTCCGCCCCACATCTCATCAAAGGTGTACTTGTCGATCGGCGAACCAAAGGTGCTCGTGCATGATGCACAAACGCGAGTCGGCTTGGGGTGCCCGGTGAGATGCAAAACCAGATCGAGCAAGTGCACACCCAAGTCCATCACGACCCCGCCGCCTGATTCGCACTTCGTCGTGAACCATCGTCCCAACCCGGGAATACCGCGACGGCGATAGAGCGAAGCCTTGGCGTGATAGATTCGCCCGAGTCGACCGGCATCGATGAACCGTTTGGCGGCAAGCGATGCCGGCGCACCTCGACACACGAACCCCATCTGAAGGAGCGTGCCCGCACGCTCGGCTGCGTCGATGATCTCGTCACATTCGCCGCAGTTCACCGCCATCGGCTTCTCTAACAGCACGTCCTTGCCAGCTTCAAGCGCAGCAACCGCGAGCGGCTTGTGCGTTGAAGTGGGTGTGGCGATGGCGACCGCCGACACGTCGGGCAACTCCAGCAAAACCGCATGTGAGTTCGTCGCGATCGCGCCGTCGTACTGCGCCGCCAGCCGCTGCGCTCGGCCTTCATCGATATCGCAGACCGCGGCGACTTCCAGTCCAACCTTGGAGGCGGTCTGGGCGTGTAACTGCGCGATCCCTCCCGCCCCGATGATTCCGATACGCTGCGACATTCACGGTCTCCTATCCACGGGCTGGGAAACCATACCGCCTCGACCTCGCCGATACAATGGCCGCGGCTGGGTTGGCCAGAAGCGAGGAGATCGAGTCCATGGCCGGCGGACACACCGTCATCATCGGAGGAGGAATCATCGGCGTCTGCTCGGCGTACTACCTCGCCAAGCGCGGGCATCGCGTGACGCTCATCGAGAGAGGCGAGATCGGAAGTGGCGCGTCCTTCGGCAGTGCCGGCATCATTGCGATCGGTCACCCACCGATGCCGCGCCCGGGACTCGTGGGCCAGGCGCTGCGGTGGATGTTCAAGAGCGACAGCCCTCTCTACATTCCGCCGCGGATGGATCCGTCGCTGATTGGTTGGCTTTGGCGGTTCTACCGATCTTGCTCTCGCAAGCATGAATCTCATTGCATGGAGTTTCTCGCACAATTGGGCGTTCAAGTGAGCGAGTGTTTCGAGTCTTTGGTTCAGGAGGAAACACTTGATTGCGAATTCCGTTCAACCGGATGGTTTGATGTTTTTCGAAGCGCAGAAGCGATGCTCCATGGTGAGCAAGATGCCAAACTCCTGCGCTCCTACGGTTACGAGGCTAAGGTACTTTCGGCCGAAGAGTTGCGCAAGCGCGAGCCGATGCTTAAGCCGGGTATCAGCGGCGCGGTTCATTACTCACAAAGTGCGATCGCTGAGCCGTATCAGTTCCTTTTTCAGCTTGCTGATCGCGCTCGAACGTGCGGCGCAGAGGTTCGTGAGAACACCCCAATGCGTAGTTTCATCATCGACAACGGTACGTGTAAAGGAGTGCGCACGCAAGACGGCGCAGCAATCGAAGCGGACAGTGTCGTGCTCGCAGCCGGTTCATGGACGACACAGCTCGCTCGTCTGCTCGGCATCAATGTTCCCATGCAACCGGGCAAGGGATATCACCGAAACATCACGGCCCCGGAAGTTTCTCTCAACACAGCGTGCGTTTTGGCGGAGCGCCATGTTGCCGTCACGCCGATGGGTGGCTACCTGCGCCTCTCCGGTACGGTGGAATTATCCGGAATGAACCATCGACTCGTGAGCAAACGACTGAACATGCTCAGTGAGGGTGCGAGCGTGTTCCTGGAAGGCATCGACGAAGCCCAAACAATCTCGGAATGGTGCGGCCTAAGACCATGCACCGCAGACGGACTACCCGTCGTTGGTTGGGCGCCCAACATCAAAGGCGTGTTCATTGCCACGGGGCACGCACGAATGGGCTTCACGCTCGGCCCTGTGACCGGCAAGCTCGTAAGCGAGTCTATTCTTGATAACGAACCTTCGATCGATCTTTCGCCGCTGCGTGTTGAGCGATTTGCGCAGCGTCGCCGTTCGTTCGCGGCAGGCCTTTGAGTCATACTTGACATGCGCGCGCTTGGGGCGCAGACTTGATTGATATTGCGGGTGTAATTCAGTGGTAGAATGTCAGCTTCCCAAGCTGAACGTCGCCGGTTCGAATCCGGTCACCCGCTTTGAAGGACGATGTGTGAAAGTTGATCGAGGAGAATACCTCAGGGACGATGGAGGAATGCTATGGCACTAACCTTTGCACAGCATAAGAAGATTTCGCTTAGGAAACATCCTGATTACAACGAAGCGTGGCTCCACGAACGTATCTGCGAAGACCCATCAATCCTTGGCCTAGGCGATATCCGACTACTTGATCGCGAACGATCAATCTCGGGTGGAGGTCGCCTTGATCTTCTGTTACTAGATGAGGATAACGACCGAAGATACGAAGTTGAAGTTATGCTCGGCGCAACCGACCCAAGCCACATGATCCGCACTATCGAGTACTGGGATATTGAACGAAGGCGGTATCCTGCCTATGAACATATTGCGGTGCTGATCGCCGAGGACGTGACTGCCCGCTTTCTCAATGTGATGAGCCTGTTTTCGGGAAGCATACCAATGATTGCGATCCAACTGGATGCGCTGCAAGTAGGTGAGCAGATCGTACTGAACTTTGTGCAGGTGCTAGATCAGACCGATCTCCGCGTCGACGACACGATCATAGATATTGACGTTGAGCAAAAAGATCGCGCGTATTGGGAAAAGAAGGCAGGCCAGCCGTTGATGCAGTTATGTGATCAAGTCTTGGCATTGATCAACGAAGAGACGCGCCAACCGCAGGAACTGAATTACATGCAGCGCTATATGGGGCTGCGATCAAATGGCGTTGTGAAGAACTTCGTTTCATTTAGCCCAAAGCGGACCAAGAGTATAGTCCATGTCTCCTTCCTAAATTCTAGGGGCAGTTCGTGGAGTGACCGATTCGAGGAGGCAGGAGTATCGGTTCGGACCTACCCGCGTGGCAAGCGATTCCGCATCTCCTTGACTGTAAAGGACTTTACAACGCACCAAGATCTACTCCGCGAAATGATCGTTGATACGGTGAAGGAATTCGAGGGCTGATGTCCCCTGGTGACTAGACGGGTGCCACACAGCATGCCGAAGGGTGCTGTGTGCGAGCGTCTTTGCGCATCATTACACTCACGCCATGGCCCATCCACGCCGGAAGTTGCATCGGTATGAGGGATTGAATCACGCGCGCTATCTGACATGCTCGTGTTACCATCGGCTGACGCTATTCGAGAACGATCTGATCAAAGATGCATTCGCAGAACACTTGCGCTCTGTTCAGCGCGTTGCCGTGTTTGATCTCTTGGCGTGGGTAGTCATGCCCGAGCACATCCATCTGTTGCTGCGGCCGGCGGAGCCGGCTCAAACGGTGACGCAGATTCTCCGACGGCTCAAAGGCCCGTTTGCACGCCGGGTCATCACACGCTGGCGCGAGCTTGATGCGCCGATTCTGAAGCGCATCAACGATCATCGCGACATGCCACGGTTCTGGCAGCCGGGCGGAGGATACGATCGCAACATCTTCACGGATGATGAGTTGTTCGAAAAGATCAAATACATCCACGCCAACCCGGTTCGGCGGGGGCTCACCGAGCGGCCAACCGAGTATCGATGGTCATCAGCGACGTTCTACGATGGCGAGCAGCGATATGATGGGCCGAACATCGCGCAGCTGGATTGAAGGAGCAATCGATCATCGGTGCCGAAATGACCGTCAAACAACGAACGGGGTGCCACACATCATCGCTCGGCGTGTTGTGTGCGGAACTCCGTTGATCCCAATACCACACCCAGCACCCTTCGGGATGCTGTGTGGCACCCGGCGCCGGAATGACCGTTAAACGGC
>CBDUST010000089.1:0-14149 GCA_965369945.1 uncultured bacterium
GCTCACGAGATAAGCAGTGCGTTCCCATCAGCCGGATCAACTACGTATACAAAGTCCGTTGATGAGAGCGCTGCGAACGGATCGTTTGTACCAGCGGTTCTGCGCTCAATGGTCACCGGCGCATTGGCGTTGAGCATGATCGGTCCATAATGCCGCAGCTTCACTTGAAGATCGGGATCGCCCTCTTCAAGCACGACGGTGTCGCCGTTGACGGGCGCACATGATTCATCGTGCAGATCAAAGGGAGCGACGCCAATCGACCCGCCGCCGAGCGATTCGGCGGTGTTGGTGTAGCCGGGCCCGGTGAGTATGACTTGATCCGGATCGCCGTCGAAACCGATTTTGACCGGTGCATCCCACACCGCTCCCGGAATGTTGTCGGCGTTGAATATGATCTGCGTGGTCAAGCCGCCGACAGGCACTTCGAGCGTACGGTTCGGGCCGGTGTATCCCTGGCTGAATGTGATCGTCGCATCCAGCTCGACGTCGAACCGAAGTTCGCCACCTGACGGCTGTGAGCTCATCGTGCGAACGTCAAGAGACCCCACGAATCGATCAACAATGATCTTTGAGATCGCCCCCGTGCCGTCGTTTACTTGACCGTTGATATCAGCATAAAGGTTGTGGGCCTTGGTGATGTTGCGGAAGTGGTGCTTGGCCTCAATCAAGATGGGCGATTCGGGTGTGCCGATGTTCCCTTCCGCAGAGATGAAGGCGATTCGGCCGAACGGAGCGCGAATGTCTCCGAAAATGCTTCCGATGGCTTTGACCTTTGTGATCCCGCGACTCGGGTTATCCGGCGTCGTCGCAATAATGTCATCGGTGACATCACCACCCAATAGAATGTCCCCGATCGCCTCGACCATGACCAGCCCCACGTCCCCATCAACATCGACCCTGTTGAGCAAGTGCTCGCCATCAGCGGTCTCCAGGATGTTGTGAACCGTGTCGATCTTGATATCAGGGTCGTCGCAACTGGGCAGCACCCGCACGACCACAGGCGATCCGGCCGGGGGCCCCTCGACGGCGATGAACAGGTGATCGATAGTCACACCGCCGCTGGTCGGATGGATCTCAAAAAAGGTGTAATTGAACGGATCATAGAGGTCCAAGAGTGTCACGTCGAAATGGTTGTTCCCCAGATCAACGACCTGATATGCCTCTGCCGGGATGTTGGGGTCACAAGCGTCACCAGTCACGATGATGCCGCCGGTGCTGGCGCCGCCGCAGCCGTCCGTTGGCCCCCACGAACCGAGCATGAACAGTACATCGCTCGCTCCGACCATACCGTCGTTGTTGATGTCAGCCGGGCACCCCTCACACGGCCCCCATGCCGCCAACAGGAGCAACAGGTCCGCCGCTCCAACCGCACCATCGCCGTTGAGGTCGGCGTCGCAAGCGGTCGGCTCAACGTAGAAGCTCGTCGATCCGATTCGGTAACGGAACGATTGAATCGAGAATTCCGATACGCCCGGGCTGGACGTTGCGGCAAGTACCGTTCGGACATCGCCATTGGCGGCTGCCAGGGCATCGTAGTTCCATTGCAAACGAAATTCGCCATCGACGAATAACTCAACCATGTCTTGTCCATGCTTCTCGACTCGGTATGTGTGAAGTCGATCTGTCGTATCGAGTGAGAACTTCGCCGTTTTCTCGCCATCAGTGAGCCAATCGAGCGGCCCACCTGTGAGAACGAAACCGACGGCATCCTCCGTGACAGTGATGATGATGAAGCGATCATCGTCCTGGAACCCGCACATCCACACCAGGTCGATATTGTGAGGTGGAGTGGAATCTGCGCCCGGCGCAGCCCGTCCGACTACTTCATACACTGCATCTTGCGACGAGCAATCAAACACATCCCAATGGCAATAGGCAGCGCGGAGGCCGTTGGGCGGATCGCTCTGCTGGTTGGATTCATCGATGATGTGGAGAACACCGCTCTCGATTTCTCCTTCGAGCCACTGAGCGCTGCCACATCCACTGATCCATGCCGGCGTCGCTTGGCCGGGTAACAAGCCGAGTGCGGCATCGTAAACGACAGGCTCGTGTATCTTGTCGCAGTTTTGAGCCGACGCCGACATCGTCAGCCCGGATAAGGCCATTGCGGCAACCCCAATCGCGGTCCGGTTGCTGAACCTCCACGAAAAAGCGCACGCATTCCCAGTTAGCGTCATTTTTCTCTCTCCCAATCGTCAATGCACCAACGATCGCCGAGCCGTCCAACCCTTCAGGGCGACAGCCTCGTTAGTGCGATCCGTCTGCGCTCTGGTAGAGAAGATGAAGGCATGCGCCGCCTTGTCAAGGATTTTCTACGTGCGAGCATCGACGGATGTGTCTCGCCGCGCTTGCGCAGACGGTGCCAATGCTCCATCCTGCCAAAACTGTGACGACCAGTGGAGCGACGGACCTTGGGGAGACCACCGGCCGAGGGCAGGTCCTAGGGTGAGGTCGAGCGGGATACGCACCCACCCCAAGCGGCTCGAAACTCCGGTTTCACCGCCTAGATCGCCGATGGACAGGGCGTGGGTACGGAGCACAAGATTCTCAGCCTCCCCGAAGCTGAAGCCTCCGTTCGAGCGGCGCAGCAGGCCGGCGAGACGGTCGCGCTGTGTCACGGCTGCTTCGACATCGTTCACCCCGGTCACGTTCGACACCTTCAGCAGGCCGCCAAGCTGGGCGATCGGTTACTGGTGACGATCAGCGGCGACTCATTTGTGGACAAGGGAACGGGCCGGCCGCTGATCCCACAGGAGCTTCGGGCCGAGAGCTTAGCTGCGTTGGACTGCGTGGATTGGGTCGCGGTCAACGCTGAGCCGACCGCAGCCGACTTGCTCCACATCATCCGCCCGGACATCTATGTCAAGGGGCGTGAGTACGAACACAACCGCGATCCACGATTTCAGGAAGAGAAGCATGTCGTCGAAGGCTATAGCGGACGGGTTGTATTCTCCTCCGGCGATGTTGTGTTCAGTTCGACCGCCCTGATCAACGCGATGGAGCAGACCGTCGATCCAGCTCACAGTCGGTTGCAACAAATCATCGCCGAACAAGAAATCGATAGCGACTCCGTCGATCGCTTTATCACATCGTTTCGAGGCAAGCGCATCGTCGTCGTCGGCGAGACGATCATCGACACGTATGTGATGTGTAATCGACCCGAGGTGGCCGGCGAAGCACCGGTGATGACGTTGCGACCGGTCGAGTACCGAAGCTTCGACGGCGGCGCGGCAATCATCGCCAAACATCTGGCGGCAATGGGCGCTCGACCGACGATCATCACAGCACTTCCTCGTGCGCCTGAAGCGGCTGCACTGCAACAACGACTGACCCGGTTCAATATCGAGACGCAATGGATCGAACACTCCGGACCGCTGATCGAGAAACAACGGTTCAACGTCGGGTCAACCAAGGTCATGAAGGTCGACCTCGGTGATCCGATCACCCTCGACGCTACCGGTCAGATTCGACTCAAGCGTATGGTTCAGGACGCGGCGAACCAGGCAGACGCGGTGATCATCGCCGACTTCGGGCAGGGGCTGTTCACCTCAGCCTTTATGACCGAAATCTGCGAACTCTTGCGACCATGTACAGACTTGCTCGTCGGGGATGTCAGTGGACGACGCTCAAACCTGCGATCGATGCACGGTTTGGATTTGATATGTCCAAGTGAGTTGGAAATTCGCGAAGCGCTGCACGACTATGACGAGGGTTTGACCGCGGTAGTCTGGCGGCTGCTATACGAGACCAATGCGCAATCGGCGATTATCACGCTCGGCGGCGACGGATCGATCGCCTTTGATCGTGCTCCAGGCGCTGCGGCCAGTCGGGATGATTGGCAGACACGCCTTACTGCTGAGCACGTTCCAGCGTTGGTTCCCAATGCGATCGATCAATTGGGCTGCGGCGATGCGCTGCTGGCTGCGGCAACCCTCACGCGAGTTTGCGGCGGTTCGCTGACGCTCGCGGCGCTGCTCGGTGCGGTGGCCGCTGCCGCGCAATCGCAGCGATTGGGCAATGCGGTCATCGGCACTGTTGATCTTCGCAAGGGAGTCCGCCGGCTCTGCGAGGCGCAACTAACCTACGCCGCGCAGGGTGAAGCCGAACTCGTGTGCTTGCCTCGTGATCAGCTACATCTTACCAACACATAATCGACCGGACCGCTTGGTCAAGTCGCTATCTTGCATCGGGCGACTGCGCGCTGATGACCATGCGGCGGCCGGCGGCGCCGAAATCATCATCATCGATAACGCGTCCGACTCACCGCCATCTATCCCCGACCGACTCAATAACGGCTTGCCCGTTCACACAATTCACCTGTCATCCAACCTCGGCGCAGCGGCGCGCAACGTCGCCGCTAAGCAAGCGCGAGGCGACTGGCTGATCATGCTTGATGACGATTCGTATCCACTCGATACGAACTTTATACAGGTCCTAAGCGAAGCAACTTCAGACGTAGCGGCGATTGGCGCTGACATAGTGCTTCCAAACGGTCGCCGTGAAGCTGGTGGATTACCCGAGGTGTTTGTGGGCTGCGGCGCCGCGATTCGCCGACAGGCATTCCTCGATGTAGGCGGCTACGACTCGACTTTCCACTACTACGTTGAGGAATACGACCTCTGCGCCAAGCTCTTGCGGGCCGGTCATCGCGTGGTTCACGATGACCGCTTCCACGTGAAGCACGAAAAGATCTCCGCCGGGCGAGATATGAACGTGATCCTCAAGCATCTGGTGCGCAACAACGCCTGGATAATGCAACGGTACGCGCCGCCGGAACGTCGAACTGCGTTGCTTCATGAGACGATTGTTCGGTACGGGCGCATCGCTGCGCTTGAATCAGCCCAAGCAGGTTATCTTGAAGGTCTGACGCAACTATTTGCGACACTTCAGGATCAGCCCGAGAGGCAAATGCCCCAGTCTCTTTTCGATCGTTTCACGGGGCTTGCTCACGCCCGCCGAACTCTTGCTGAGTCCCCGCTGGTTACCGAGCGCACGCGCGTCGCCATCGTTGATGAAGGCAAGAATGCCTGGGCCGTAAAACAAGCGCTGCGAGAAATCGGCGCGACAATCGTCGACGAACAATCCGATGCGCAATTATTCGTAATCGGAACGCTCTCGCCAGGCCCGATGCTCAATGCGTACGCACGTCGCCAGCAACTCGGTGAACCAATCCTCGCGGCCTACTCGGCTGAACCGGCCAACGTCCCAGTAAGCAACTCGGCCAATTCGTCGTAGCCAAAGAATCGAAGCGCCTCTGCCGAACACATCTCGGCGAGCACCCGTTGTTGTTGCACCGTCATCGGCTCTTGCTGGTCATCGCCTTCCCATCGACGCAGACTCGCTGTGTGTGGTCGATCGTGCGCCTGCGACTTCTCATCCCCGTAGCCCTCCCGTTGGTCGCCGTGCGATCCATACTCGATCATCGCAGCTTCAAATGATGTGCCGAGGAATTCACACAACTGTCTACAACTGTGCTCTGGTCCGGAGCAGAGCTGCTCGTAGTGAACAATCGCGCAGCGCTCATGGTAGTTTTGCACAAACTCATATTGTGTGCGAACGTTCTTCGCTATCCCAGGGATAAACTGTTCGAGTGGCTTCCCTGCCGTATGTTTCCAGGTATGGGCGGACCAGACGATACTGCGCGGATCGCGCACCAGGACGATGAACTTGGCCTCCGGAAACATCTCCGGCAACTGACCGGCGATTTTCAGGTACATCGGCGTCTTGTCAATAACGTACGCACCATCCGCCGGTAGCAACGGGCTATATAACTGGGAGGCGAAGGCACGACAACCTGCAACGAACGTCGCACGATCGGCCACCGTCTGTAGTGCAACGGCAGCTTGACGCATGTTAAATTGCGGCGACTCACCCTGACCGTTCCAAAGATCCAACAACGGAAGCAGGAACCATGTCTCCGGCGGACTGACCAATCTTGGATGGCCGTTCAATATCTTGCGCAAGAGCGTAGATCCACTTCGCATAGGTGCGAGAATGAACGCCAACCGGTCGCCGGTCGGGCTGACGCGATTTGAATCGGTACGAATCCGTATCGGTTGCTCAACCATTCGGCCGCGTTGTGCCCAGTATTGTGAGACGACACCCAACACCAGCTCCATCCGCTTTGCCCAAGTATGATCTCGTAATGTTCGTGCTCGACCCGCTTGAGCAAGTTCATCCAATCGACCCGGCGTCGAAAGAGCCTCGGCCAACTGCTGCCTCGCCTCGCCAGGCGTCTTGTACACAAGGATTTCGCTGCCTTCACAAAATAGCTCGTCGATACCGCCGCGATAGGCCTGGAGGCACGCCGTACCGCACGCGGTAATCTCGAACACCTTGGAATTCACGCCGATGTCGTCCTGCCAGCGCATAACGTTCAGCGCAGCGCGCCCCTTTGCGTAGACCTCGGGTTGCTGCTGGTAATCCACAAACCCGCTTGCGTCGCCTTCGATTCCCCATGCGTCGTAGCACTGCTGACCTAAGCGAAGACAGTTGAAATGACGAGACAAGTAGGCGACCATGAACGGCCGTTCCCATTTCTCGATCCGCCGAATCGTGTCGGTGGCCTTCACATAGAGAGCGAGATTCTTGATGAGCGCATCGGCGGCAACCGAAAGATTTGCGTCGCTCTGAAGCGCCCGCTGTAGATGCACCAACGCCGGGCTGTGGCGATCGGCTAACCTCGCCTCCACCATTGCATCAAACAGCCTCCGAATCGGCTCACGAACCGGTTCATCAAACTGCTCAGCGAGCGCATCGAGTTTGGGGCGCAGACGCTGGGCAACATCTTTCCGGATCCGATCAACATCCGGATCATCCTGCTCCAACTCCTGCAGCATCACTTCAGTCGGGGCGGGATCACCCGGGCCGGAGACGAATACAAGGTCGTATTCCTTATGAATCTCCGGATGTGGACGGAAGAGCTGTGGATTCACGCCGTTTGGCGATGGGATCACGTTCCCAAAACCCATCAACGACGCCATCTCGCTTCCTGTACCGGGGTTGTTGATGTAATGAAACTGGTGCGCCCCTCGGTAGATCCCCTTGGCGATATTCTTGATCTCTTTGCCGCTGTGATACCAATGCGGCGCATCCCACCAGTAATGCAAATGAGGCTGTTCATGATGATCGAGGAAGGAAACCGTCGATCCGTCCGATTGTCGGTACTGCGGAAGCGCCAATGTCGCAGTAGACCACATTGATAATGACAGATCGATGTCGTTTGCCTTGATGAATTCAAGGACGAGGTTGCCCAACGGTTCGATGGCGCGCTCCACATGCTCACCCATTGCCTCGAGCACGGCAATGTACGGCTCAAGCTCGAACTGCATTACCTCGTGCCCAAGCTCCTCGATGCCCCGAATGATGTCGAGGAAGAAGCGACGGGAGTTCGTCCCCGGCTGAGTGAACGCCAATATCTTCATAAACTTGCTCCCTCAGCGGGCGGATAGGTCACACGATGGCGACAGCGAGCATTTCCTCGATCATGCTCGGGATTGATCGCGTAATCGACCACCCCGGAAAGTGCGACTTCAATTTCCCAAGATCGCTGATGTAACAGATGTGATCGCCGCGTCGCGGTTCGTCGCGGTAGGTCGAATTGACTCGGCTACCCGTGATCTGCTCGATCAGGTCGATACATTCGAGGATGCTTGCGCTATTGCTGCGTCCACCGCCCAGGTTGTACACCTCGCCGCACCTTGGATTGTTATAGAACGCATCGAACGCGGCAATGACATCGGCGCTATGGATCTGATCGCGCACCTGCTTGCCCTTGTAGCCGAAGATCGTGTACGGCTCGGACGACTGTGCAACTTTCACGAGGTAGGAAAGAAATCCGTGCAACTGAACGGCGCTATGGTTGGGACCGGTGAGGCAACCGCCGCGAAACACCCCCACCTTCATGTCGAAGTACCGGCCATACTCCTGTGCCATGACATCCGCAGCCGTCTTCGATGCCCCAAACAGGCTATGGAGCGATTGATCGATGCTGAAATCTTCAGCGATGCCGTGCTCGTAGGCGGGGTCAGCGTAGTCGTACCGTTTTTCGAGTTCGACGAGTGGTATTTGATTCGGCCGATCGCCGTACACCTTGTTCGTGCTCATAAAGATGAACACGGCTTCCGGACAGCATCGCCGGGTCGTCTCAAGGAGATTGATCGTTCCTACCGCGTTAACGTCAAAGTCATCAAATGGAATCGAAGCGGCCAGATCATGGGACGGCTGGGCGGCGCAGTGGATGATCAAGTCGAACTTCGTCTCCCCAAAGAGTCGAAGCAGCCCGGGCCGGTCTCGAATATCAAGATCGTGGTGTATAAAGGACGGCACCTCAGCTTGCAGTCGCTTGAGATTCCAACTCGTATCGCCGGGTGGGCCGAAGAACTCGCGACGCTGGTTGTTGTCGATGCCGTGGACGAGAGCACCCTTCGAGCCGTAGTAAACCACCGCTTCGGATCCGATCAGACCACTGCTGCCGGTGACAAGAACGATCATGGTTCGAGGATGCTCCGGTAGGTTGAACGCTTCAAGCGTGTTCGGCCCGTTCTAAAGGCATCGGCATGAGCCTGATACCGCTTGAAGTTTCGACGCAGTATCTCGGTCGCGAATCATCCAAGCGGATCACGGTCCTTGCGACCCCTGCATCGATCGCTTGATTCATTTACCATACATCCGCCCGAGGTAGCTCCATGCCTCTTGCGGATGCTCGCTTACCAACGCGAAGGATGAATCACCTGTGAGCCAACCACTTTTTGAACAACATCGCAAGACCCTAGAACGGGCCGTCACTGCCGTCGCGGACCGCACCTTCTGGAGCGCGTACCCGGAAATCCCCAGCGGCAAGATCTATGGTGAAAACGCTCGGGCAAAGGGCCAGGCGGCCTATGAAGCTCGACTGAATAAGCCGTTCAGCATCGATCAACCCGGCACGACTGGCACCGTCGGCCAGGAAGTCTCGCCGTTTGGTCCTACGCTCGGCATCACATACCCCAAGGCTGATTTGGATGTGTTGCTTCCCGCGGCCGCTTCGGCGATGGATTCATGGAAGCGAGCAAACGTCGAGCAGCGCGTCGGCGTCTGCCTTGAAATTCTTCATCGAATCAACCAGCGCAGCTTCGAGATGGCGCTGGCGGTGATGCACACCACCGGGCAGGGATACATGATGGCCTTCCAAGCCGGCGGGCCGCACGCTCAGGATCGCGGACTGGAAGCGATCGCTTATGCCTACCAAGCGATGACCAGCGTGCCCGTGCATGTTAAGTGGAGCAAGAAGGTCTCCAAGACTGACACGATCGTTCTCGACAAGACCTACCGCATCGCGCCCCGTGGAGTTGCAGTGGTCATCGGCTGCTCGACCTTCCCGACATGGAACGGCTATCCGGGATTGTTTGCCAGCCTCGTGACGGGGAACGCAGTTGTTGTCAAACCACACCCCGGGGCAGTGCTGCCGTTGGCGATCACCGTTGAGATCGCGCGCAGCGTTCTAGGCGAACAGGGTTTTGATCCAAATCTCGTTACGCTCGCTGCCGACAGCTCTGACGCACCGATCGCCAAGGAGCTTGTGACTCGCCCTGAAGTGCGAATCGTTGATTACACAGGCGGCTCTGAATTCGGCGATTGGGTTGAGCAAAACGCCACCCAAGCGATCGTTTACACCGAAAAAGCCGGTGTGAACTCGATCATTCTCGACAGCATCGAAGACGTCAGAGCTGTGACCGGCAACATCGCCTTCACACTGTCCCTCTACTCCGGGCAAATGTGTACGACGAGTCAGAACATCTTCATTCCAAAGGACGGTATAGAAACCGGTGAGGGTCGCAAGACCTTCGACGACATCGCGGGGGCGATCGTCAAGGCGGTCGATTGGTTGCTCGGTGATCCGAAGCGCGGCGCAGAACTGCTCGGCGCAATCCAAAACGAACGCACGATAAAGCGCATTGATGAGGCCAAGGCGGACGGCGGCCAGATACTGCGCGAATCCACGCCCGTCGAGAACGAGATGTTCCCCGAAGCAAACGTGCGCAGTCCGCTCATCCTCAAAGTAGATGCGTCACAGCAGAACCTCTTTATGCGCGAGATGTTCGGCCCGATTGCGTACATCATCGAAACTGACAACACCGACCAAAGTATAGAACTCGCGGCCAAAGCTGCCCGCGAACTCGGTGCGATCACATGCTCCGTGTATTCAACGAATCAAGACGTGCTATCGAAGGCTGAGGATGCAGCGGTTGATGCGGGTGTCGCACTTTCGTGCAACCTGACCGGTCAAATCTGGGTGAATCAATCGTCTGCGTACAGTGATTTTCACGTCTCGGGCGCAAATCCCGCAGGAAACGCCACGCTCTCCGATGCAGCGTTCGTTGTGAATCGTTTTAGAGTGGTGCAAAGCCGCGTGCTCGTTCCTCAACCGGCACCAGTCGAAGCGTGAATCAAGAGTAAGAAAAGGATTCACCGCAGAGACGCTGAGACCGCAGAGTGAGAAGAGGCAAAGGCGTAAAGTTGTAAGGAACCATTGTCATCATCGCTGACCAACCACTATTTTGTTTTCTGTTTTACCTCTGCGATCTCTGCGTCTCTGCGGTGAATCCCCCTCCGATCCGAATCGAACTCTAATGACATGCTACGAATTTGAAGGCATTCGACCCGTCGTTGATCCGACCGCATACGTGCATCCCACCGCTGTGTTGATCGGCGACGTCATCGTTGGGGCCGGTTGTTTGATCGGTCCCGGCGCATCATTGCGCGGCGACATCGGCCGATTGATCATCAAGGCCGGCGCCAACATTCAGGATAACTGCGTGCTGCATTGCTTCCCGTCCAAAGATGTTACCGTCGAAGAAGACGGACACATCGGTCACGGATCGGTATTGCACGGCTGCACGATCAAGCGCAACGCACTGGTCGGCATGAGCGCGGTTATTATGGATGATGCCGTGATCGGTGAAGACAGTTTTGTCGCAGCGATGGCCTTCGTGAAAGCTGCAACAATCGTGCCGCCGCGCACTCTCGTCGGCGGAATCCCCGCCAAAGTCATGCGCGAGCTAACCGATGACGAGATTGCCTGGAAAGCCGTCGGCACAGGGCACTACCAACATCTCGCGCAGCGATATTTAGCAACAAGTGCTGAGGTCACACCACTTCCGGTGGTTGAGCCGAATCGAAAGCGCCTGCCCGAGCTTGTATATAAGCCAAAGCATCAGCAGGGTTGATTGAATCTGCGCGCAGTACTCAGTCATCGGCTGCCTCAACGCGCGCCGCCGCCTCACCGAGTAACTCGCTCATCGTGGGATGAGGAAAGATCGACGAGGCCAGATCGGTCGTCACCGCTCCCATCTCCAGCGCCAATACACCCTGGGCGATCATCTCAGCCGCACCTGACCCGACGATCCCAACGCCAAGGATCAGTTTCGTATCGGGATCGAAGATGAGCTTGGTCATTCCATCGCTGCGCCCCAAACTGACGGCCCGGCCGGAGGCGCCCCAAGGAATCTTGACCGCTTGGTAGTCGACTTCTTGCGCGGTCGCTTGAGCTTCCGTCAGCCCACACCACGCCACTTGCGGATCAGTAAAGACGACCAGCGGAACCGCGCGCGGGTCATACACACTTCCCCAGCCCGCGACGACCTCTCCCGCAATACGTCCTTGATGGATCGCCTTATCCGCGAGCATCGGCTTTCCTGTGATGTCACCCACGGCGAGGATGCGCGCATTCAATGTGCGAAGCTGTTCGTTCACATGAACATATCCCGTGTCATCAATTTGCACGTGCGCTTTGGGGAGATCCAGACTCTCGGTGTTGGGGTGACGTCCGATGGCGGCAACGACGCGCTCAAATACCGCTGGCGATGTTCCTTGCGGTCCTTGAAGTGTCGCGTCAATGCCGCCGGCAACTTCGTGAAGGTCCGTCACCGTCGTCTGGAGGCATACATCCTCCAGCACCTCATCCAGCCTTCTGGCAAGTGGGCGCGTGAGATCGGCGTCAGCCCGGGCGAGGATTCGAGACTGCTGCGTCGCCAGCGTGACCTTTGATCCAAGCGCCGCATAGAGCGTCGCCAGCTCTAGGGCGATGTACCCACTTCCGATCACGAGCAAGCTCGCGGGAATCTCATCCAACACCAGAGCCGCGCCAGGATCCATCAGACAAGGCGAGTCAACCCAACCGCCCGGCGGCGGATTCGCTTGTGCGCCGGTGGCGATGATCGCACGCTTGAATCGAATACGCGAGCCGGAACCGTTATGAATACTCAATTGCCGCGGATCATCGAAGTGCGCTGTTCCCTTGAGAATCTCGACACCGCGCTTCTTCGCCAGCTCGTCCAAACCGGAAGCAAGCTTCCTGACGGCCTGATTTGTCCACTGCCGAACCTCGCCCAGTTCGACGCGCGGTTTGTTGAAGTGGACGCCCAGCTTCGCGGCGTCATCTGCCATGCGCATTATCTGGCCTATTGCCAGCACCGTCTTGGATGGGATACAGCCGTGATGAAGACAAACACCGCCCAGCGAACCTTTGGGATCGACGATGATCGTCTGGACGCCCAGCTCAGCGGCGCGGAGCGCCGCGCTGTACCCGCCCGGCCCGCCGCCGATGACAACCAAGTCGATCTCTTGAGTGAACTGTCCAACAACCATGTCGTCAGTTATAGGCAGTCGATACAAAAGGTACAAAGCGGTCCCATCGCAACGTTTAGCGGCGGGCCCCCGGACCGCGCGTCGAGGTTCCGCACTCAACCGACACCTTCAAATAAGCAGTTGCGCCGGATTCTGCAGCGACCGGATGATATCCTGCTGAAAGGCGACCTCTGAACCGCCGTCGATAATGCGGTGATCAAAGGAAATGCTCATCGGCAAAATCAATCGCGGCCCAACCTTCCCATCAACCACCCATGCCCGCCACTTCGTTCGACCCAGCGCCATCACCGCGACCTGCGGCGGATTGATGATCGGCGTTGAGAATCGACTACCCCCCATCGCACCGGCGTTGGACAGCGTAAATGTGCCGCCACGCAAGTCATTGACGGCAAAGCTCCCCGTGCGCGTCTTTTCGGTCAGCTCGTGTAACGCCGCGTTGATCTGCGCCACGCCCATTTGATCGATATCTCGAATCACCGGCGCTACTAAGCCTCTCTCAGTGTGTACGCCCACAGCAATGTTGATGTATCGCTTGTAAAGGATCTCGCCGGCGACTTCGTCAAAGCTCGCGTTGAAGATCGGATGTCGTCGCAGCGCAAGTGCAGCGGCACAGAGCACGAACGGCAGCAGCGTCAACTTCCCCACAGAGCTGTCCAGGCTGTCATGCGTGCGGCGCAATTCATCAAGCAGCGTGACATCCGCTTCGTCAGTGTCTGTAACGTGTGGAATCGCCTGCCATGATTTGGTCATGTTCGCCGCAATCGTTTTGCGCGCTTGTGTGAGCGGCTGGCGCGTGATCGGCCCATATTGATCTTGGTCGGCAGTGCCCGGCGGCTCGGGCATGGGTTGCGCCGCAGCGGTCGGCCTCTTCGGTATTCGCGGAGCGACTGGTACACTCACCGCCGTGACATTGATCGGCGAGGTGGGCATCGTTGGCCCACTGCTTCTTGCTTGCTCAACATCAGCGCGCAACACACGTCCGCCTGGGCCGGAACCTTCGATACTGTTGAGATCAACGCCTAAGGTGCGCGCGAGTTTTCGTACTGCGGGGGAAGCGGGTTTGGTTCGACCGGCGGCGGGTTTTGCGAGGGCTGTTCCGGTGGGCGTGACTGTTGTTGTAGTGGCGCGCGAAGCCGCAAGCGGCTTGGGAGGCACGGCGGTTGGTGTTGCGCTGGTGTCGAACGTAACCATCACGTCGCCGACGTTGACGATCTGTTGCTCAACGATATGAAGCTTCTGCACGATGCCGGTATATGGAGACGGAATCACCACCGCTGCCTTATCCGTTTCAACCTCCATCAACGGCTGATCCTCGCTGATTCGATCACCCTCAGCGATCAAAAGGCGCACAATTTGGCCCTCTTTCACACCTTCGCCGAGATCAGGGAGTTTGAAATCTTTGGACATAGGGGAATCGAGAGATCGGTGGTCAGTTAGCGGTGGTCAGTTAGCGGTGGTCAGTTAGCAGTGGTCAGTTAGCAGTGGTCAGTTAGCAGTGGTCAGTTAGCAGTGGTCAGTTAGC
>CBDUST010000090.1:0-14120 GCA_965369945.1 uncultured bacterium
GTGTGAAGAAGATGGCTTGGGACGTTTCGACGTTTCCTCCCGCTCCACCCGGACCTTCCTCACTCGCCTTCGGCTCACTCGTCAGATCCGGCTCCCCTTGATGCCTTCTTCAAATATACGCCTTGCGGTGGTAGACCCACCATTCCAGCATGATCAACGCCAGGCAGAAGCCGACGGCCCAAGGCCACAACGGCGTATACTGCGACCCGTCGCCGCCGGCCAGTTGTACGTCGTCGCCCTCATGGGCCAAGATCTTCTCGGTTGGGTGAATATCGCTCTCACGTTCGCTGAGTAGGTTGACGGCGAATGCACGCGAGTATTTGCTTTTGTCCCCAGGGATCGACCACACCAACCCATAGACGCCGGATAGCTCGATCGGCCCCCAACTCATCAACGCGGGGTCAAGCGGTTGAACGGATTTGATCGACCCGTCCGGTAAATGCAGCTGAATATCCGCGGCGGACGCAGGAAGTCGGGTGGTCAACGCCTCGCCCGGCGAGAATCCTTTGTTCGAGAGCGCCTCGCCGGCATGTCCGAGATAGTCCACCGCATTCACTACGAATGTGACGAAGCTGCGCAGGAACGGCCAATTGCTATCCAGCGGATCGAACGCAACGTGAATCACTTGCATTGGACCGCGCGTCACCGCCAGAATCAACGGCCCTGCGCTGCCATCGACCAGCACTTGGACATCATCCGCCGGCTGAATCAGACTCGATTTCGAGACATACAACTGGTCCAGACTCAGGAACCGAAAGATCGGATGCTCGTCTTTGACATCCAGAACGAGTTGAGCCTGGTCGGCGGCGTACTCGTTGAATCCTTCCAGCGGCGGTGTGGCGCCGAAGGTGAGGTATCGTGCGGGGGGCATGTGCCCATCGCCCGGAGCGTAGTCGTCCAGCACAACGACATCATATTGATCGAGCCCACCTTCCTGCGCAAGCGTTTCGTACCGCGAGGTACTGAGCAGGTCGATCCCAGCCAGCGTCGGTATGCCTTCCAAGACCATCTTTACGACGAAGCTGTTGGGCTCCACCAGTGCTACTTGGAGCTGCTTCGGAGGAGGGACGACCAGCCGGGAAACGTTGTCAGCCATCAGATCATCTTCACGCAGCACGGCCACTTCGATCACCGCGCCGCGCGGCTGCTCAAACGGCGTAAAGATCACGTTGCTGCGCTCCGGCACGAGCACACCCGTTGCCGGGTTGGGACCGGCCGGGCCGATGACGACCTCCTCGATCGCGCGCACCGCCTCGTCCACCGACAGTTGAACGTCACACGTGACGGATTCGGCATTGAAATTCACGATCGAGACGAAAACTTCGACCGCGGTTGGGCGATCGTACGGTCGTTCGATTGAAATGGCGGTGATGGAAACGTTGTCCGCATCGTTGGAACCGATCCGGTGATACACCATCGTCTCGCCGCGCAGCACTTGTTCGTTCAGGTCGGCAAGACGTCCGTCGCTGAACAGTTCCAACGTCGAATCATGGGCCGTAAGCGCCGCTTCAGGATCGACGTTAGTCGCATAAGCCCTGGCCAGCGTCAGTGCTTCGCCGATGTGACTGACGCCGTGGGTCGGCTGAATGCGATCAATCGCGCTGAGCAATTGCGGCTTGGAATCGGTGAAGCGCGAGACGACCTCGGCGTGATCGGCAAAGGCGATGACCATGGTCTCGCCGGCGCTACTGCCGAACCATCCGGCGCCATAGAGTTGTTCGATGCGTTGTTTGGCTCGGCGCTTGGCTTCATCGAGGCGTGTCGGACCTTCGTTCACATCGGTAGCGGTCATCGAGGCGGAAACATCGATGAGCAGAACGGTTTTCCCGCCTCGGCGCGAGCCGGCCTGGAGCTGCGGCTGCATGATCGCCAAGGCCAGCAGAATCAGCGCAAGAAGCTGGAGAAATAGCAACAGACTCTTGCGCAGCTTTTGGAACGGCGCATTGGCTCGAAGGTCCTCCACCGCGCGCTTCCATAACAAGGTGCAGGCGACCGGTTGCGTGCGCCGCCGCAGTTTCAGGAAATAGAGCAGGATCAAAGGCGGAATTATGGACGCGGCAAGGATCGCACCGGCCGTTGGGGTCAGCCAATTCACTTCAGCAAGCCCCTTCGACGCAGGTAATCAAGCAGCAACGTGGTCAGATCGGTCGACGTATCGATCGTGAGGTGTGAGATTCCTCGGCGAACGCAAAAGTCTCGAAGCTTTCCGCAGTAGGCGTCGAGATTCTCTTTGTAGCGCTTCAACAGCGCGGCGCTGACCGTGACTTCGGCTGTGTCGTCGTCCTCTATATCAGTCAGGCGCAAATCCCCAGCCAAACCGTGCTTGGCCGGCTCGATCTCTTCGGGACTGAGGAGTTGCATGCAGAACGTGTCGTACCCTCCGCCAGCCAGATAGCGAAGTCCCTTTTCGTACCCCTCCTTGAACATGAAGTCCGAGAGGATGATCATCACGCCCTTGCCCTGGCGAGTCAGGGCCACGGTGCGCATCGCGTCGTCAAAGGCGCTCTCGCCGCCCGTTTCGAGATCTAATAGCCACGAACCGATATCCCGAGTTCGTCTCCGCCCGCGAAGGCTCGGCAGCGGCAACATTTCCTCCCGGTTAAAGCCGTACAGCGATACCCGGTTGTTGTTCACCAGCCCGATATATCCCAAAGCCATCGCCAATTGTTGGGCGAACACGAACTTGTTGGGATTCCCCCAATCCATCGAGGCGCTGCGATCAATCGCGATCAACAGCGACAGGTCCTCTTCCTCGAGGAACAGCTTGAGAAACAACCGATCCAGCCGAGCGTAGATGTTCCAATCCACGAAGCGCAGATCGTCGCCGTGAACGTAGTGGCGGTAATCTGCGAACTCGACACTCACGCCCCGCTTCTTGCTGCGCCGCTCGCCCTGCAATTTGCCAGCGAATATCTTGCGCGACACGACATCGACCTGGTCGAGCTTGGCCATCAGCGCGCTGTCAATGAGATCATCAACGCGCTTGGGGCGGGGGGCAGTACTTACTCCAAAGTCAGGCATGGGTAAATGGCTTCATGGCATAATGGTGAGGCTTAAACGTCAAAGCGAGCCGCGGCGTCCTCGCCCGCGGTCTCGTAGGTAGTGCAAGCTGCGCCCGTTCCAAATCGCAGGAGAACCGGCCCCTGGGACGGGCCGGCTCGCTCAGGCCTTGGTGTGTTTCTCTCAATGCCATGGCGCCTCGTTTCAATCAAAATCTAGGGGGATTGTATCGAGCAACGAATCGATGATATCGTCGGTGGTAACGCCGTCGGCTTCAGCCTCGAAACTACGGATCAGGCGATGGCGAAGCGCCGGGCCTGCCACGGCACGGAGGTCCTTGAACGAAACAGCGTAACGCCCCGCAAGCAGCGCTCGCACCTTGGCGGCGCAGATCAGCGATTGCGCGCCGCGCGGACTTACGCCGACGTGGATGTACTTGGTAATGTTCGGATCACCATCCTCACGTCCCGGATGTGTTGCCATTACCAAGCGAATCGCGTAATCCTGAACGTGCGGGGCGACGACGATCCGCATCGCAAGCTGCTGGGCGGTCTTGATGTACGGCCCGTCCATCACGGGCTCAACGAGCGAATCCACATCGCCGGTCGTACGCGTCAGAATCTCGTTCATCTCGGAGCGTGTGGCATAAGGCACGACAACCTTGAAGAAGAATCGGTCAAGCTGCGCCTCGGGAAGTGGGAATGTCCCCTCCTGCTCGATCGGGTTTTGCGTGGCCAGTACGAAAAACGGTTGCGTGAGATGGCGGGTCTTGCCGGCGATGGTCACGCTGCGTTCCTGCATCGCCTCGAGCAGCGCCGCTTGACTCTTGGGTGTTGCGCGATTGATCTCATCAGCGAGCACAAGCTGGCTGAAGATCGGACCGGGGCGAAACGTGAACGTGCGCCGCCTCGTCGCCTGATCTTCCAGAACAACACTCGTGCCGGTGATGTCGGCCGGCATCAGATCGGGTGTGAACTGAATACGAGAAAACGGCAACGTCAGAGCGCGACCCAACGTACGCACGAGCAGTGTTTTGCCAAGACCCGGCACACCCTCCAGCAGCACGTGACCGTTGGCAAACAGCGCGATCATCGTTTGCTCGACGATCAAATCCTGACCGACCATCGCGTTGCCGATCTGATGACGCAGGCGTTCAAAGACTTCGCGGAACGCAGCGCAAGCCTGCTGGACCGACTCGACATCCTCAAAGGCAAGATCCAACTGAGGTAGCGCAGCAAGCTCAGCCATCTACGGACTCCCCGCTTTCCTCGTCGCTCTCACCGCGAGCCCGGCGCTTGGCTGCAAGCAGTCGGGAGGTGTAGTCACCGACGTCGGGCTGAGTGTCGGCTTCGTCGGACGACCGCGCGGAACGGTCCGGCTTGGCTGTAGGCTGTCCCTCGGCTTGCGATGCAACGTCGATTGCCGTTGCTGCATCATGTTCATCTGCGTCGAAACGAGTTGCGGCCTGGGCGGCCTTGGTTGCAACGTCGCGCCGCTTGTGAACTGACGCTCGGGCCCGCTTCCACGCTGAGACGGTTTCGGTGCCCACCTCGCCGCGCTTCCCGACGGCTCGCGCCGCTGCGGCCGCCATGGCCTGTCGATCAATCGAGATTCGACGCGTCGCTACGTCAAACAAGAATAACGCTGCTGCGAGAATCGTCATCAAGTCCCACGTGCTCTTGGGGCTCAGCGGCAATTCGAGTTGTTCATCATAGAATAGATCGACGAATCGAGGATTCGTGCCGCTGAGCACTCGCCCGCCGGTTCGTTCAGCCAACTCGCGCAGCAGCGCCGCGTTGTGTTTGACATCACGAAACTCGCGCGGATACGGCACCGACACCGCCGCTTGGAGATTGCCCTCGATTGGATCTTCAGTGGTTCCACCGAGGTAATTGATATTGACGAGATACGCACCGGCGTCGTCGGTCGGGAACTGACCGCGATATCGCCCGGGCCCGGTTTGTTGGAGGAGCAACGGCGTAACCTCGCCATCCGGATGCAGCACAACTGCGCTGGTGCGAAGGAAATTCAGATACGACGCATCAACATCGAGCGCCTCCAACTCGACGATCGCTTGATCGCCCTCCTTGCGCGTGTTGACCGTCAGGTTTGATGGGGCGCTGGGGCGCATCACCCAGCGAATCGACTGCTCCCAGAACGATTGAAACCGCGGCCAACTGACCCATTGGCTCCCCCACGTCCCAGTCAAGTCCGAGGTGTACGCGATCGACTTCCCCAGCCCGTAATTCCAATGCGCGTAAATCGGATCGTTGCCCTCGCTGGTCGGAGAGATGATGGGAATCTGACTGAGCCCCTCTCGCTCGGCGACGAGGACGTACCCATCAACGCCCGGAACGGCGATGAAGCCTTCAACCGGTCCCGGCAGTCGGCTCACCACCATCGGCTGAAACTCACCTTCGACGATCAATGATCGCGAAACGAGCTGCGCTTCTTTGATGAAAATCTCCGGCAGCCTTTTGGGGTTCCTGATGGGGCCGTAGAACGTGCCGCCGGTGTATTCGGCGATGACCTTCATCTTCTGCACATCCAATGGAGAGCCGTGGCCGGCGATCAAGACGGTGCTGATCGTGATCTTGGCGGCGAGGTACTGGTCCAATAGCGCTTGCGACGGTCCTTGCGGATCGCCATCGGAGATGATGATGACGTGCTTTTGCCCGGCGGGAAGTGGGTCCAATCCTTGAAGGGCCAATTGCATCGCGCTGGCGAAATCGGGCATGTCGCCCATGCGCATTTTCTTGGCGGCTGCGATCGGCGCGGATTTGTCACCGGCCAGATCAGGCCCCCACTCCCAAACAACGCCGCCCATTCCATAATCGAGGATGCCGACGTAATCCTGACTACTGAGCGCTTCGATCGCAGCGATCGCGATCTTCTGCCCCCAGAAATTACCCTGCGGCATTTCGGTGGAGTGCATGATCAGACCCAGCGCGCCGCGCACCATTTGGCGAGTCTGCGGCGGATCGAGTTTCACCGGCAGAGCTCTGGCCACATCGGAGTTGATCCAACCGCCGGCCCCAAATGACTGATTCCCACCCAGCATCACCAACCCCCCGCCCAGGTCGTGTACGTAGGCCTGCAACAGCCGATCCTCTTCGTCGTTGACGGCGAACCGGGGGATGTTGGCTAGCACCACCGCGTCATACCCGCTCAAGAAAACAGGCCCGCCGGCCAGCGCATCGGGGCCCGAGACATGCACGGTGATCTTGCCCTCTTGCAAAGCCCGCGCCAGGTGCTCCGACTCCGCACCGGTATCGTCAATAATCAACACCTTCCCCTCGCCTCCAACAAACGTTACGGCGACAGCGGAATTGTTCGCTTGAACGTTGTCTTTGGCCTCAGTGTCCGGCTCGAAGTTCGCACGGAATTGCACCGGCCCCGACTCATCGAGACTGATCGTCACCGGAATGACATTCGGCCCCGGATCAAGCGTCACCCGAGCGGCTGTACCTTCTTCTGCGCCGTTCAGGTCCAACGGCACATCATTCATCGTCAAGCTCAACAATCCGCTGGCCGTACTTTGACTTCGCAGCACAAGCTTGATGTTGGCGGACTGACCCTGACGCGCTCGCGCTGGAGCGACAATGCGCTCAAACAGCACTTCGTTGGCGTGCTCGTATTCCAACACCAACACATCCACGCGAACATCATTGGACTTGGCCAACTCCGCCGCGGCCAAAACCGAATCTACGTTTTCGTTGCCGTCCGAGACGACGATGAAACGATTGGCCGTGTCGTCCGGCATGATCGCCAGGGCGGTTCGGATGCCTGATGCAAGATCGGTTGCCGTGAGGTCCGGTGGATCTTGCATCTCGTTTGGGATGGCTGAGTAACGATCGGGTAAGGCGACGATGACGGGTTCGCGACCCACGGTAATCACCGCCAAGCGATCGTCGGCATCGCTATTGGCCTCAGCGGCCTCACGAATGAAATCCAGCGCGAATCGTTGCAGCGGTCTGGGAACGGATAGGCTGCGATCGAGAATAACCGTGACGGTCAACCCCTCGCCTCGCTGTTGCCAAACGGGACGAGCCAGCGCAACGCTGAGCAATGTTATGACTACTGCGCGTATCGCCAACGAGGCATACGCCTTGCGTCGTGATAGTCCGCCGATGCTGCGCCGCGCGATCAGGAAAGCCGGGACAATCAACAGCAATAGCAACAGCCAGCCCGGACGATCGAACTGGATGGGAACTTCAGCAAACATTGATCACTCCTGCGAGCAAGAAGTGTACCCGCTGGCTCTCGCTTCCACTGCTACGGCTGGTTCATGAAGGAGTTCGGATCACCTGCACCCGGTTGTTCCGGGAATCGAGCACGAAAATACTGTGCTGATCGCCGTCAACAGCCCATGGCGAGTGCAATTCACCGTCCCCGGTGCCGGGCCGACCGAAAATGCCCAAACTCACGCCTTCCCTGGAGAGGCGTTGGACGCGGTTGTTGCCGTACTCACAGACCAGCAGTGAGCCGTCATCAAGCCCCATCAGACTATAGGGATAGGCCAACTCGCCGGGCCCGCGGCCGTACCCGCCGAGGACGCGAAGCACATTTCCGGCCGGATCGACCACCACGATTCGATGATTGCAAGCGTCGGCAATGAAAAGCTCACTGCGATCCAAGCTAAAGAGCATCGACTGCGGGCGGCTGTATTGCCCGACCTCGGCGCCGTATGACCCAAAGCCACATAGATACTCACCCTCGGCGGAGAACACCTGGATGCGGTCGTTACTGCCGCCGTACTCGGAAACATAAATCCGTCCGTCGGGTCCAAAGGCGACATCAGTTGGATAGATGAACTCCCCCGGGCCTTGGCCGTACCGGCCGAATCGCATCAGCTCGTTGCCTTGGTTGTCGTAGGCAATGATGCGCTGATAGTGTGTGTCTGCGACAAAGACTCGGCCATCGGGGGCAATGCTAATGCCGGTCGGCTTGCCGTTCTCGCGCTGCGGCATGCGCCATTGGATTTGCGGTCGGCCGTCGAATCCGAATCGCTGCACCCGCGCCGTCTTATCCACGATGTAGACAAATTGATGTTGTGCATCGACCGCTAAGGCACGCGGGTAGTCAAACTGCCCCAGAGAGATACCGGGCGAGCCGAAGGTGAGGGTCGTTTCAAGCGGTTGTTGTGTTTTTGGATCAGCTGCTTCACATCCAACGAGGGTCAGTGCAAAGGCTATGACAATTCCGGGGGCGGTCGCGCGAAACAGTGATTTGCGGACAAAGGCCCAGGCGAGCACGGCGATGAGCGCTGCGGTGAGCGCTGCGCCGATGAGCACGAGTGATGCAAACATCACCGTATCCGGACGTTGATAGTGCAGCGCGTTGAGCACCGCCGCAGCGAGGGAGCCTGGTCCTGGCGGCTGGAGCCGGGCTGTTACTGGAATTTCGCTCAGCGATAGTGCGGTCACGATCGCCATCACCCCAAGTCCCGCCGCCAACAGGCGCGGCCAGGATGATGCAAACAACCCACCCATCGTTTGGGCCCCATCAAGCCTGCGCAGGGCTGTCAGATCGCGCGGCTCACGCACGGCCAGCCATCGACCGAGCAGCGCACCGACGAACCCGAAGCGTGCTAGGTAACCAGCGATGAGAATAATCGGTTTCGAGTAGATCACGTCTGCTACGGTCTGGGTTGGGGTAATTGGCAACGGGATGTTGTATGCAGCTTCCAGAGCGACGGCCACGATGGTGCCGGGCACGAGGGCGACGAAGACCCAGCCCAAAGCTTGGAGATGTGCGAGCGTTCGAACCAGCGGTCGATGATCCTGCCATGCCGCGGCAAGACCGATTGCGATGACTGCGGCAAACGCTCCACTGAGCAAAGCCAGGGTGCTCGTTGACGCGACCGCCGGTCCGTACAGGGCGAAGAACTCGCCGATCTGGCCGGCTTCTCCGAGATTCGTAGCGAACACAAGCACGGGGCCGAGTACGGACACCAGCCAGATCGCGACTGTTGCGCTAAGCGCGGCTTTGGTAAACGATGTTGAGCGCTTCGCACTTGACGGCAGGGCTGCACCAAGCAGCAGCCATACGACGACAGCACCCGCGGCTGCAATTCCAATTGCCGGCGTAGCGACCAAGAGAAGTTGAGGAGCGTTCGCTCCCAGGGCATCGACTGCCCGAAGTTCGTTGCCGAACGTGAAAATCCCGGCCAGATCGAAGCTCGTGGTGTTGTTGAAGATCACGAGGAAGACGATGAGTCCTCCCAGCGCAAGGCCGCGACAGTCGTAACGAAGTCGCGCAAGAATTCGTCGCAACGGTCCGACGCTATCCAGTCGAAGCAACTCTTCGCGCTGGGCTGGTGTCGCGGCGGCGGACCCGGCAACACACCATGCAACCAGCGGCCACGACCAACACACTAAGCCAACAAGAAGTGTCGCACCTTTGAGCAAGCGGGCACGGTCTTCGGCTTGAATCGCCCAACTAAAAAGATCCGAGCCTTCAGGCCACACTTGCCACCAACACCAAAATACCACGTAGGCCGGGACACAGATCGGCGCGAGCATCGCTGCGGCCAACGGGACGAAGCCTCGGCCGGGTAGTGCACGGCCCAAGACCCGGCCCGGCACCCAGCCGACGACGACCGCGACAACCGCGACGCTCAGCGCCCATGCAGTCGTCACAAGTAGTAGTTCAACGACGCCGCGCGGTTGGACTTCGGTTACGGACGACTGGCCTAGCGATGCGATCAGCGCAATCACGGGATATGCCACGACCGCCAGCCACAGCAGCATTGCAATCCCCGGCAAAACCCATCCGCTACGGCGCATCGTCGTGGTTCTTGTCGGCCAATCGTCGCATGGCTTGATCTATAGCGGTGCGCATCATGGCGGCTGCCGTTACATATCTCACGCGCAGCGGATCGGGCACCTGGTACTCAGAGTATTCATCGGCAAGGCCCGGACGAACCGGAATGTTGTGCGAGACCGATTCAGCGAGCGAACGCTCAACCTGCTCTGAGAGAAGGAAGTCAATCAGTTGTGCTGCCGTTTGGGGATTGGGTCCGCCGGCAACACGAGCTACGGTGTTGGGGATCAGCAGCGTGCCGGTTCCATCATTGCCAAACCCTGCCGCATGACGCGGATAGATAAGTCGAACGTTCGCGCCTTGAGCCTGTGCGGCCCACACGTCATCTGTATCGGTGAGGCCGAGGTCAGCTTCGCCGTCGGTCACGGCCCGCACTACGCCGGCGTTCCCGCTTGGGAGTAACCGCACGTTGTTCTCAGCGAGGCCGTCGAGAAAGGCGGTGTAGTAGGCAGCGCCCATGATGCTCGTCCAATAGGCTTTCATGGCTGCAAGGTGGCCGCCGGTCGTCCCGAAGCGCGGGTCGGCCATGACGATCCGCCCCTTGAAACGCGCATCGCACAGCCCCATCCACGTGTCGGGAAGTTCATCTTCTGCGACGCGATCCGGGGCGTAGACGATCACTCGGGCTCGGGCCGCAAAGCCGTACCATCGATTCTTTGGGTCGCGGAAAGTGCGCGGCCAATCGATCGTTGTCTCGGATTCGTATGGCTCCAGCACACCTTCATCAGCAAGATTGATGGTCATAAAGACTTCGGATGACCAGAACACATCTGCTTGGGGGTTGTCGCTTTCAGCTCGCAGTCGCTGCACCAAGCCTGTGGTTTTCTTCGCTTCGACGTCGGTAACCAGATCGACCCGAATGCCGGTTTGCTCCCGGAATTCGCGGATCACCTGCCGGGCGATGTGTTCATCAGCCGAGACGTAGAGGACAACGTGTGGTTCGTTCGCCGATCCATCGCACCCGGCCAGCGTCAAGAGCAAAGCTGCGACGATCGCAATGCATCGGCCACGTGGCAAGTCGTGGTGATCGTCACAACGAGACGGATTGGTGCGGAGTCGGCTCGACTCAGTCGTCGGAGTCGGTTTCATCTGGCGGCGGCGCGTCTGCCGATTCCTCAGTGGTTTGCTCGACGGCCTCGACGAACTTCTTCAGCTCGCCGAAGTAATGTTTTTGAGGTTCGTGGTAGCGACGCGGAAGCTCGTCTTCGGTCAGCCCTTCCTCATAGCCTTCGGCCACAGCCGCGGACACCTGCTTGAGCTGGGCCTGCGATTGGCCGGTGACTTGCGGCCCGTCAACGAGCCAGCGAGCGATGATGTCCCCTGAAGAGGTTTTGGTGCGGGCCTGCTCGATCTTGGTGCCGCTTGGGGTTCGCTTGATCGGTGCAATGCCGCCTGCACCTTGGCCACGATTCCCGAATGCGCCCCTTCGACTCCATTGCTGCATCGCTTGCTGCAAGGCCAACCCCTGGCCGAGTCCGTCGCACTGCCCCTGGCACATGGCAGCGGCGGCTTGGGCTTGCTTGAGCATTTGCTGCATCGCCTCCAGCTGATTGAGTTGGTTGCCCATCTGTTGGCCGGCGGGACCAAGCTGCCCCGCCTGCATCGCCTGAGCCATTTGCTGCATCGCTTGAGCCATGCCCTGCATCTGCTGAGCCGCAGCCTGCTGGGCTTGAGCCATTTGCATCAACTGCTGCTTTTGCTGCTGATTGAGGTTGGGGTTGTCTTGAATGGCCTGCTGCAATGCTTGCGGATTCTGGGCCAACTGCGGATTCATCCCCGCCTGCTGCAATAGCTGCTCCATCTCCTGCTGTTGCTTGGCAAGCTCCTCCATCTGTTTGGCCAAATCTTGAAGCTGCTGGGCGAGTTGCTTCTTTTGCTCGTCGTTCATGTCGCCGTTTTGAGCCTCAGCCAACAGCTTCTCCAGCGCTTTGGCGGCGGCAGCGAAGTCACCCTTGGCCATCGCTTCAGCTAAGTCCTTGGCGGGCCCGTCGTCCGGTGTCTTGAGTTGCTGTAACGACTTTTGCAATGTTTCAGCCGTCTTGCCTTTGGTGCCGTTGAGAATCTCGTCGAGGCGTTTGTTGAGATCCGTCAGCTTCTTGATCGCGTTGCGCTTCACTTGCTCCTTGGACTTGGGCGCTTTGGGATCGATGCCCTCATTGGACAGTTCGCCCTCCAAGTCGGAAAACTCTTTGCGAAGCTCGGGGTTATCTTTGATCTGCTTGATGACCGCGTCGATCGCCTCGTCACGTTGCTGCTTGGCGTCGATGATACTTTGATCCGATATGGTTTCGTCCGCGGCAAACAGGTCCAGCGCCGGGACGAACCACAGCGCCACCGCCAGCGCGACCAACCCCGGGCTGAGCCACCATCGTCGAGGTGCTTGAACGCTGAAGCGCCGAGAGACCTGCTCGCGAACCCGTGGGTCACGAGCTGTTTGCGTTGCATCATCCAGCGCCGTTCGCGCAAACGCATCATTGCGCTCTTTGCAATGCAGGGCCGTCGAGAGTTTCTCGTGCAGATCCAAGCGGTGATCGACTTCGATCGCCACTTGAAGTTCGGTGCGTCGAGCGACGTACCAGAGCCGACCGGCGACCGCCAAGCCAACCGCTACGAGGCCGGGCAGAATCCACTGCCAGGGGAAGAACGTCTGCGGCCCGATTCGCTCCGCCGCCAACATGATCAGAATCACGATCCCCAGGAGCACCGTAATCAAGTGTGCCTTGCCGATGAATGACGCGATTTCCAGTCGTCGGGCTGCCGTCTTCAGGATCGATCGAATTTCGCTCATGGCTTATCACCTCACGTGGAGCGGCGCTCTGGAACCATCTTGAACCACCCTGGAACCATTCGCCACCATACTCGTATCGGTTCGACGTACTCTGGGGACCGCTAGTTCGCCTCAATCGGGTAGGGGGTAGGGACCGATCACCGTGAATGATATGATAAACCGGCTCGCCCGAACCACACTAATCTGAGGATCTCTGAAACCCCTCAGAATGCTCAGGAAAGGATCACCGGCCATGTTCAAGCAGTTTGGTCGACCAACATTGTTAGCGTGCCTGGCGGCGGCCGCCTTATTGGCCTCGCCAGGCACTGCAGCCGCCCAGAACGATCGCGATCTGCGAGATGAGAATCAGCGACTCAAGACCGAGGTCAGGCAGCTGACGCGAGAGTTGGACGCCGCCAAGGCCCGGATCGAGAAGCTAGAGCGCCAGGTCGAGAGCCTGCGGACGAGTCTTACCGCGGCCCGCAGATATACGCCGACCCAACCTGCCCCGCTGGAGCCGGACCCGGTCTCGATCGACGAATCGATTCCGACGGCAAGCCCACGGGCCTTACTCAGCGCGCTTAAGAAAAGCTACGCGCAGGCGATGGGCAGCTTGGAGCGAGGCGATGAGGGCGGTGCCGATCGCACTGCATACATGCGGGCGGTTGATCGGTGGGCCGCAGCGGCCAACCGTGAGTACCGCACCAAGATCGTCTGGCACGTTCAAGTGCTCAGCACCAATCCGACACGGCACGGACTGGACGTGAAGGTTCAAGCGGTCGATCCCAAGACGGGCACGAAACTCGGCGATCCTTTCGTCGTCGCGTTGCAGCGCACAGCTGCACGACGCTACGAGCAACTTCAGCAACGCTCAGGTTCCGATGTGCTGGTCCTCAGTGGGACGCTGCACCCGCAGATTATCCAGAACCCGCGGCGCGCTGTCGTCGGGGCGTTTGACAATCCCCGCTTCATCGGCCCCTATGCGGAACTGCGGCTGACCGTGGATGGAACGACCCTCTTGCCGCCGACGGACGAGGATTCCTAGCGCAGTTTCACTGAAGACGTAGCGGCTGCGTGCGCTCGTCATCGAACGTCACGGTGAATTTGCCGGTCCGAACCGGTCTTGAGGCAGGTATCGAGTCCCTATTCTGCCATGGCATGACGCTACAAGAGCATTGAAACTGCTCTAGGGGGCGAACCACGGTCGTTGTTGTAATCGCAATACCCCCGGCACACCCGGCAACGCGTTCGGTGCGTTACCGGGGGTGCCGGGGGTTGGTTCTTTCCGGGGGCGGGGGCCCTTCCGGCGCCGGGGGTCAATCGAACGGATCGGCGCCGGGGCAGCCGGAGTCGCCGACGCAGAAGCATTGGTTGCAGTCGAACAAGTAATGCTCCATCCAGCAATAGTAATTGTCCTTCTTGGCTTGGGTGCTTCCAGAGTCGGTCATCACATCGACGAAGTCGTCCCAATCGTCCTCGGTCAGACAGGCATCGTCCAGTTCTTCTTCCAACGACAGCACTGTGGCTG
>CBDUST010000091.1:0-14078 GCA_965369945.1 uncultured bacterium
CACGGCATTTGGTTGATGACGAAGCGGTGTACTCGGGGTGTTACGAGGTGTGCCGAATCGATACGACTTCCCTTTCCGTGCTCGTGGGAACCTGGCTCCACACGTATTGGTCGTTGATCGCAACACTTGAATCGACAGTTTCCATGCCGTTGCCTCCGCTTTATCAGCGCACAGCTGAGGAGTTTGGACGCGGGATCATCGAAGTGCTGAAAAAGCAATCGGAGGTGACGCCGGGCGTGGCGCGATTGTTGTTGCGCTTCGTTGAAAAATTCCTGCCGTACATCGATTGGCAGGTTGCGATCGCGCACTGTGAAGCGGAGGATACCGCCGAGGCAGAAGAGAACTATGAGCGGATCATTTTCAAGGACCCGGTGTTTCTGCCGGTGATTGATTTGAGAAGTCTCAGAGCCGAGCAACGAACACCAAGCGCCGCGTAGCCCCCGCCCCCGGACCCCCCGGACTTTCCCCCTTCATACAAACACGCCGCGCTGAACCCCCGGAATCTTCAGCGCGGCGTTTGTTTTGATACAAGGTGAACGACGCAATACCGCGAGGTGGAGCAAATCGCTCAAAGCCTGCCCCAGTTCGGATTGCAGGCTGCAATTCGCCTGCATGAAGTTGGAATGGCGGCAGCAAAAGAGATGCGGAGTCTCTTTCAATATCAGCCCGCGGCCCCCGGAAATGGCGGGAGGGGATAAGACCCTGATCTCGTCCTGCCGCGGCGGATTTACGACACGGCGAGTCGGCCAGGGCGTATCTGCCTGTGGCATGATCGCCAGCGGAGACCCTCTCCCGGGCCCCGGTTATGTGTGTGGGGGTTTTGGCCATCCCGCGAAGCCGACAAGCGGCTGGGAACGCGCGAAGCCGCAAACGGCTGGGAACGCGCGAAGCCGCAAGCGGCTGGGAACGCGCGAAGCCGCAAACGGCTGGGGGGGTTGGTATGATTCGGTCATGGCACGGCCGATTGTTGTTGCGCATCATTTGATATTTACGGCGTATGGTTGGTGGTTGCCGAATGATCCGCGCGGGAGTAACTCCACGACGATTCGGAATGATGTCATCGCGGATCTAGGGGAAGTTCATCATGGCCGCAAACTGGTGCAGCCGGTGTCGGGGGTGATTGGGGAGTTTTACCGCGAAGCCGACAAGCGGCTAAGAGATGAGTTGTTGACCTTTTCGGAATGTGACGTAGCGGCGATTGCGTCGGCGTTTGAAGAGGTCATTAGAGATCAGCGATACACCTGTTGGGCGTGCGCGATCATGCCGGATCACGTTCACGTGTTGATCCGCAAACACAAGCATCTTGCAGAAGAAATGATTGCGGTCCTTCAGGACCATAGCCGCTTGCGGCTTCGCGCTGGCGGACTGCGCGCGACAAACCATCCGGTTTGGGGAGGCTGCGGCTGGAAGGTATATCTCGATCATCCCGATGAAGTGCGCCGAATCGTGCGGTATATTGAGGACAATCCGATCAAGATCGGTCGTCCGCAACAGGAATGGAAGTTCGTGAAGTCCTACGACGGTTGGCCGTTGCACGCGGGACATTCGCCGCGGTCGCCGTATGTGCGGAGGCTGCGCACAGTTGGGCGGTATTCGTGAGGGAATCTGGCGGGGATGAGGGGATGAGGAGCGCGAAGCCGCAAGCGGCGCAGAGCAAGTTGGGCGAATGATGGACGGCGGAGCGACCGAGCTGTATCACCTGCCGGGCTTTTACGAGCCCTTTAATGCGATCAGTCATCTGGTCGCGACCGTGCTGTTTGTGATCCTCGGCTGGAAGCTCTTGCGACACGGCGGGGGAAGCCGAACGAGTCTGACGTTCCTCGCTATCTACTCGACGGCTTGCGTGTTTCTGCTCTCAATGAGCACGGTGTTTCACATGATGGTCAGGGGCGGGACCGCCAGCCGTGTGATGGAACGCCTGGATCACGGCGCAATCTTCGTGCTGATTGCAGGCACCTTTACCGCCGTGCATGGGATCATCTTCCGCGGCTGGTTCCGATGGGTGCCGCTTGTCGTCGTGTGGTGTGTGACGGTGGCTTGCATCACGCTGAAAACCGTTTTCTTTGAGAATCTGTCGGAGTGGGTGAGTCTTTCGTTGTACCTCGGGCTCAGCTGGGGCGTCGCATTTTCCCTGATCCAGATCGTTCGCCGGTATGGTCTTATGTACCTCGCGCCACTCTTTGGCGGCGGCCTCGCCTACTCGGTCGGCGCAGTCCTTGAATATTTGCGCTGGTGGGAGGTGATTCCCGGCGTGGTCCACGCCCATGAGATCTGGCACATCATGGTGCTGGCGGGCGCGCTCCTGCACTGGCGGTTTGTCTGGAAGGTGGCCGGCAATGATGGGCGAACGAAACAGCAATCACAGATGGACACGGATGAACACTGACTGATGGGCCGGGGGTCGGGGGTGGTCGCGCAGCCCAAAGACGATAATCGTTCACATTCACCTGTAAAGCTGCGACCGTTGGTCGCGCTCTTTGATCGCCAAAACACCTGAACGGTTTCCGGTGGTCCGGAGTCCTGGTAATACGGATCATTCGCCCATGCAGCAGCGGCCGGATATCATGGTCCGAGGATGATCGCCTGTCGGCGCCGGGTCGTCGCAAATATGGGTTCAAAGAGACTCCGCCATGAAACACAAGACCTGGTTCCGCCTCGTACTCAAAGCCATCGGGATCTTTCTGCTCGCAACCGGAGCGGTCGAGCTGGTGGATTCATTTTCCGGTTCCTTGGGAAGGGTATTTCTTACTGGCTCGTTTGGTTTCGGCGGGAGCGGGTTTCCCTACGATTTTCTAGAATTCCTGGGGTATGCCCTGCTCACCGGCCTGGTCGGAGGTATCGCGCGGCTTGTGATCGGGGCTTACCTGCTCTTCGGCGGCGCGAAGCTGGTCAACCTGTGCATTCCCTCGAACCGGCCATACTGTCCGCATTGCGGCTACGACCTGCGCGCCGTGAGTGATGAACGCTGTCCGGAATGCGGCGTGCGGCTTCCGGCGGATTTGCTCGCGGCACCGCAAGGCGACGCAAAAGCTGACCTCACGGAATTGGACGACGAACCGCTGCCCAAGCGCACGGGCTTCACGCGATTCGTGCCGCCCCACAACGGTCGAGCGCTGACCGGCTACTACCTCGCCATCGCTTCGCTGATTCCAGTCTTGGGGATTGTGCTAGGTCCGATCGCAGTATTCAACGGAGTGGAGGGGTTGATTCACGTCCGGCAATTCCCGACCCATGGCGGGCGGGCGCACGGAATTGTCGCGGTGGTGCTCGGCTCGTTTACGTGCCTTGCGAATATTGTCAGCATGTGTCTCTTGCCAATGGCGATCTTTCAATAGCGAGCGCAGGTAAAAAAAGGGAGAACGGGAATCTTCTTCAATATCAGCCCCCATCCTCCGGAAATGGGGGACAGCGGGGCAAGAATGTCAGCTTGCCAAGCTGAACGTTGCGGTGTATGCGGGCAAGATCCGCCTCGGGGACGAGCGGGCTCGCTGGAGATAGTCGGTGACGAGCGAGCCGGCCCGATTCCATCGGGATATACGCGCGTGTTTGACGTTCAAACTGTATCAGAGCGACGCTCCCATTCACCCGGCGACTATGATGCCTCCGGCGAGAGCCCCAGGAGCAAACAGCATGAAGAATTGGAACTGGAAGCTTGTCGCAGCGATCGGCGCTGCGATCGTCGCAATCAGCACGCTACCAACGGTGTTGAGCGCATTTGCGCCCGAACAGACGGCGGAAGCGTCGACGGCCTCTACCGTGGCGGGCCAGACCTCCGGCATCAACGGCCGAACCAAGAGTCGCGTCACCTTCCACTACTCACACCCGCCCGGACCGAGAGTCTCAGCCCTCATCGGGAAATACGCAGGTACTTCAGTGGTCGTGCAACGCCAGCACTTCGTCCACAAATGTCGCATCGCCCTACCTGTCGAGAACAGCCACGATTGGATATTCCAGCGCGAGAAGCTACGGATGTCACTCTTGCGTCTAAGACAATCCTTCGAGAACGAATGGGATCCAGACAACCCCCAATTCTCGACTCTCATGCTCGATCTTGAGCCGCATTGGGACAACCTCGGTCACTCGCGAATTGACGTGATGCAGGATGCACTGGGAATGTGCCTGGACATCCTCGGCCAATCGGTCCAGGTCGGCTTTCAGGGCAATCCGCATCAACGGGGACTGAACAGCAAGGGTGTCCCTCCAATTCGCATCTACGACAGCATCCTGTCTGCTCAGGGAGCAATTTTCATCCATGCCAGATTCTCCAGCAGGGGTAATAACTGGGTTACCAAAGGCATGGCGCTCACCAAACACTTGCTGGATCGAGTCGAACCCATCCGCGACGGCCGACCTACTATTGCAATTGTCGCGGCGGAACGCTCCGACAACACTCGCTCCGGCCTCATCCCCGACGATGTGCTGATCGAACAACTGCGACTTCTCGTTGCGGCGAACGTCGAGATTTGCGTCTATGGTTTGGTTGATGCCGAGACCGCACATGTCATCGAGCTGGCTCGGCGGGTGATCCTGGAGAAATAGACGATTTGAGCGATCAAAACATCGAGGCCTGCCAGGTAGATCCAGGGCAATCCGCAAGCTACTAGGAGGATATCTTCCTAAGTTGGCCGTACCTCAGGCCGAGGCATTTACGGCACATCAATTGTCGTTCGGCGCGGAACAACAAGCCGTAACGATCGAAGAGGGATGAGCGCTGAGCCATGAGGGATGGCGGCAGGGGTGCGCGGATGACGCGCTGATGCGCACCGAGTTGGTTGATCCACGCTTCGGCCAGGTCGGCGTCGCGGGCTTCTTCCTTCGTACACATGGGCATGAAGAGTTTGCGGAACTTCTGACTACAGCTCGGGCAGATGAGAAAATGTTGAGCGAGCCGGTCGTGTAATCGCCAGCGTTCGATTGCGAGGGCTTGGGACCAGCCTTCCCACAAGCCGAGCATTTTCGTTTGCGGTGCGCCTTTGTTGGGGTTGGGCGCGGGTCGCGGATTGTGAATGCGAGTGTGCGTGCGTTGAAGACCCTCACCCCGGCCCTCTCCCAAGGGGAGAGGGGGTAAGAGGCCGCCCTTCATGGCGTTGGATTTCGTTGTCCGGAGGTCGCCTTGGAGGTGCTGCGGGCGATGGTTGTGTTGACGGCGGGCGAGAAACCGAGCGGAAACACTTATGCCGCTTGCGGCTTCGCGGTAGCCATGAACGATGCTCGGATTGCGCGCGCCATGGCGACGCGGCCGAGCAATTGTGGTGAATCGAGCAAACCGCCAGACCTCAGAGGCCCGCAGTTCCGCACAGGCAGAGCGGTCAATGTGGCCTGAGCGGTTCAACCAGGACGGTTTTGCGTCGAATGTCCGTAGCGGCGGCGGATTGAGAAAAACAGCCATCTCATAAAGGGGCGAACGGCTGCGAAAATGCGCGCAGGCGGCGCCGCGCGAAGCCGCAAGCGGCGCAGCGGCGGATTGGGATCAGGTGTCGATGGCCTGGAATGTCGCGAAGTCATCGTGAGATTCTGAGAGTGAATCGAGCTTGAGGAAATCGCAACAATCGCCGAATCGCTCCCAAAGCGCAAGGACGTCGGGATGAGAGTGAGCCTTGGTAATCGCCTCGTCATCGACCCACTCGGAGATGTGAATGATCACGCCGTCGATTGAGCGCATACCGATCGGTGTGCGATCGGTGACCATGCCGAGTTTGCGGAGTAGCGGCACGCGATCGTCGATGACCTTGAGCAGATCGTCTTCTTTGCCCGGTTTGGGCTTAAATGCAGCGATACTTATTTGACCCATGATTTCAGCCACCTGTTCGGCGCGTTCACATCAAGTTGCAGACTGCTGAGGATAGCTCATCTTCGTCGACCGGTTTGAGGAGGCGTGGGTGGGCGCTGAATTCAGCCGGGACGGCGTCGTCCGCGGAGTGGCCGGTTACGAAGATGAACGGTCGGCCGAGCTCGCGGAGCCTTCGTGCGACCGGCTCGGAAGTCGTCTTATCACCGAGTGAGATATCAAGGATTGCGGCATCGACCGGCTGTTCGCCAAGCAGGCGAAGCGCTTCGTCAACCGAGGCGGCGGGCCCGACGACGGTGTGGCCTAACTCCCCCAGCTGACGCGCCAGACCAGCCGCAATGAGATACGAATCTTCAACAACGAGAATATTGAGCGTCCGTTCGGCAACCTGGGTGGAGGCAACCGACGTCCCGCGTTCGCATGGACTTGTTAGATCGTTCATAAGGCAACTCCTGCCCCCGGAACGATCAGATCGGAATTCTCATCTCACACTGCAAACCGGACGGGTGGAACTGAAGCGTCACTTCGCCGCCGAGTTCGTACGTGATGCCCTGTTCGATGAATTTCGTCCCGAAGCCACGGCGTGTCGGCTTGGCGACCTCCGGTCCATCGCGTTCGATCCATCGGAGCAGGACTTCCCTCTTATCGACCGATGATAGGCTCCACTTGATTTCTACAACACCCACCGGTACTGAGAGGGCGCCGTATTTCGCAGCGTTTGTGACCAATTCGTGCAGGGCCAGGGAGAATGGAAGCACGCTGGCGACCGGCAGGATGACATCATCACCGCTGATTTCGATCCGTCTGGCGTCGTTCGCACCATATGGGGAAACGAGTTGATCGATGAGTTGGTGCAGGTTTGCACCTTGCCAACGACGCTGGGCCAGAACCTCATGAACGCAGGCGAGCGAAGCGATACGTCCGCGGAACAATTCGACAAACGCCGCCGGCGATTCGGCGGTATCGAGTGTCTCATTGCTGATCGCTTGTACGGTCGCCAGCATGTTCTTCACGCGGTGATCGAGCTCGTCAATCATCTGTCTTTGGTGTTGCTCGGCATTGGTGCGCTCGGTCACATCGCGAAAGCTCCACACTCGGCCAACACACTGATCTCCGATTCGCTGTGGTTGCGAATACCGTTCGTAGATGCGGCCATCGATAAAACGTAGCTGGTCGAAGCTTTCGGCCTCCGGACGGTCGTAAAGTTCTCCAACCTTGCGCAGGAAGTCCTGCGGATCTTCAAGTTGCTCCAATACATAAGCAATCGCTTGCTCGTCGTCGCCCGATTCCATGATCGAGTCGGGGATGCGCCACAGCTCTCGAAATCGACCGTTGGATGCAACAATCTTCCCTACTGAATCCACCACGAGGATGCCGTCGGCAGTCGATTCGAGCGTGGATCGCAGCAGCGAGAGTGAGTGATCAAGCTGTCGCTCGGCCTGCTTTCTTGCACGATTACTGCGATGAAGCACCAGGATCCATCCCAGTGAAACGAACAGCAGCGATGTGATAATTCCAGTGGCGATGAGTGCGAGCCGATTGCGCCATACCCAGCTTGCCGAGGATAACTGTGGCGGCGGCGTTTGATCGATGAGCATTTGTAAACGCCCTGATCCGGTGAGTTCATCGAGGCATCGATTCAACATCGAAATCAGCTCGTAATTGCCTTTCCGCGCCGCGAAGCAGGTGTCTTGGGACATGAAACCCGGTGCGGTCATTTCGATGTCGGTCAGCTTCTGCCTAAGGACGGTATTTGCGCCTCTGGATTGACCGCACACAAAAGCATCGATCTCCTTGCGATTTAGAGCGAGAAATCCGCGCAGGACGTTCACAAATGGAATGAGTTCAGCGTCCGTTCGCTTTGCCAGCGCGTCGCGCAGAGCGACAAAATCTCGTACACCCACGGTCCGGCCGCTCAGTGATTCAAGGTCGACAATCTCTTGGCTGTCGATGCGACGGAAGATGGCTAAGGCTTGTTGGCTGTGGGGCTGTGAGAGTTCAAAATTGATCGCTCGTTGAGGGCTTGGGTTGAGATTTGTGAAGTCGATCGTCCCGCTGTTGAGCACCTTGGCTATCTGGGAGCGCCGTACCGCGACAAACTGAATTCGCACCATGGCCAGCCGTTCGATCTCACCGAGCAATAGAGCTGTGAAGTCGTTGGGCTGAACGTCTTCACCTCGGCCGATTACGCCGAACCGTAGAATCGGCTCTTGCGAGGTTTCTTGTGCGAGCGCTTGTGATGGCACGCACAGACAGAGCAACAAGGCGATCGCGACGGCGACGACCCTACATCCTTGGGGTGTCCGCGGGTGTGGTTCGACTCGAGGATTCACGGCATTCATGGCCGGTGTATGACCTTGTCTGCATCTGGTGGTCTGTGCCGGGCTCGATCATGGACCGGTTGCTTCACGGCGTCCATCGAGGCGGCATTGTGACCGATCGGCGCAGGATCGCAAATCCGCTGCTTCGGTGGAACATTGACCGACATCGTGGATCAAGATTGAATCGCAACCGCTCGTCGGTGTATCATCATAGTCCAAATACCGTATCAGATGAGGAGAATGCACGTTATGAAGACCGCTATGCCTTCGGGTCGAATCGCAACACTCGCCGCTTTCGTGATGCTTGCAGTTATTGTCACGACGGCAACGTTCGCCGCTCGTCCAAGTGTATTGACGACGCAAGTGGTTCCCAGTGAAACCTCGGGCGGGAGCGAGGGTGCCACCGTCTTGATCACCGGCGCGAACCGTGGTCTGGGGCTGGAGTTTGCTCGTCAATTTCAGGCTGCTGGTTACGAGGTCATCGCCACGGCTCGAAAGCCTGAGGCAGCCGATGAACTGAACGCTTTGGGGGTGCGTGTCGAGCAGTTGGATGTGGCGGATGCCGAGAGTGTCGCTGAGCTTGCTGAGCGACTGGGCGAGATGTCGCTGGATATCCTCATCAACAATGCGGGAATTGGCGGGGCACGCAAGAGCATCGAAGAGGTGGACTTTCAAGCGGTCGAGAGGACCATTGCGGTCAATACGCTTGGACCCATGCGTGTTACGCAAGCGCTGATTGGTAATTTGCGATCCGGTGAGCGCAAGATCATCGTCAACATCACGAGCTTGATGGGAAGCATCGCGCGCAACACGCGCGGCATTGGGTACGGCTATCGTGAGAGCAAAGCGGCGCTAAACATGTTTACGCGAAGTCTTGCCAATGAGTTGAAAGATGAGCAATTTCGGTGCATCACGATGAGCCCCGGTTGGGTGAAGACCGACATGGGCGGGCCCAACGCCCGGCTGACGCCGGCCGAGTCGATTGGAGGAATGATCTCTGTTATCAACAGCCTGACCGCTGAGGATTCAGGCGAATTCTTCAATCACGATGGTGAGCACCTGCCGTGGTAAAGGGTCAAACCTTCCAAGAAGCTGGACCTGAGCGTCCGCGAAGGTTCGGGTACGCGCGCTAATTCGCGTCAGGTTGGTCGGCGGTCGTTTGGGCAGATTCGTGCTGCTTAGATTCCCACGGACGCACCGTGAGTAGGAACGTGACCACAGCGACGGCAAGCGTCAGCAACGCGATGGCGACACGCCAACGTTGGAGGCGGACCTGACGCTCGGCAGCGGCGGCGGATCGGTCGGCGGCGGCGGTAGGGGAGCCGGGGGCGCCCGATCCTTGCCCGGCTGACGGTGACAGCGGCGCGGCCTTCGACTCGGTTGCAAGTTTGGCGCGCTTCTTCTGAGCCTTGGCTTGGGCCTTCAGAAGCTTCTTGGCGATCTTCGGGTCCATCGGCTGATCCATGATGCGTAGCGTAGCACACTGACGGCGAACCTATCCTGGCGTTTGACGACCAGCGCACGCAGCCGCTATGTCTTTGGTGAAACTGTGTTAGTTTTCACCGGTCGGGGGGCCGGAATGCCAGTGGCCGTGGTTGGGATCGTAGTGTCGATCCGTTGCAGCGTCGTACTGCCACGGCGAAGGATTAGTGACGTTGGGCGGCGCGGGGACTCTGTCACCGGGGGCCGGAGGTTTGACTGCGCCCCGATCAGTCGGTGGCAAGCCGGAATGCCAGTGGCCGTGGTTGGGATCGAAGTGCCGATCCGTTGCGGTGTCATACTGCCAAGGCTGCGCAGAAGGGCTATTCGACGGCGCGGGGACTTGGCCGTCGGCAGCCGTAGCTCGCGCGGCGGCGGACGGATCGTTTGGCGGCCGACCGAAGTGCCAATGGCCGTGGCCGGGATCGTAGTGCCGATCGGTCGCGACGTCGTATTGCCACGGCGTCGGGTTGGTGATGTTGGGCGGCGCGGCGATGCCCGTGCTCGAAGTCGCGCTCGCTCCGCCGGGTGAGCTAAAGATCGTCGAACTTATTGCAGGCGCCGTAGCGCCGTTACTATCAGAAAGTTGTAATGGGCCGTTTGCCGCACCGGCTCCGACAGGCGGACGACCATCGTGCCAGTGCGCGTGGGATGGATCCCAATATTTGTTCGTGATCGGGTTGTATTGATACGGCGCGGGTGTTGCACCGACGTTGGTGATCGGTACTTCGTCTGACGGCACGGTGAAGGCGATCACTGTGATCGCGCCGCCAAGAAGGATAATGAAGGACCACGTCACGATCGCGCGTAGATTGATCTTGGCCTTGGGATTATCGCCGCAACAGCGGGCTTGCGGCTTGCCGCTGCCGCAGGGGCAAAGCGTAGTGCGCTTCATGGCGTCTCCTGGGTGGTGGAACGTGCAGCAATTGGCGGCCTAGCTTGAGGCGAGGGAATGATAGACCTTGGCGAGGCGAAGGCGAGCGGACTGATGGGCGTCGCTGTTAGGCGGCTTCGGCAGCGTGTATCCAGTGTGGCCTCGACGTCAGAAGTTCCCTTGCTTCGTCAGGATCCAAAGGTTTGGCGAAGTAGAACCCCTGGGCGTGATCGCAATCCAGCGCGATCAGTTGAGCCAATTGATCGCGCGTCTCGACTCCTTCGACGACCACTTCCATGTTGAGATTGTGCGCGAGTACGATCACGGTGTGGACGATCCCTGCGTAATCTTTGTTTGCGTTCATCGTGCTCATAAACTCGCGGTCGATCTTGAGCACATTGATCGGGAATCGATGCAGGTAGCTCAGCGAGGAGTACCCGGTCCCGAAGTCGTCCATGTGTATCTGCACACCAAGCGCGCGAAGCTGGCCGAGAACTTCGGTGATGGACTCGGGGTTCGCCATGATCACGCTTTCAGTGATCTCCAGCTTGAGGAATCGTCCTTCGAGGCCGGTCTCATCGAGTATGTCTTTAACAGTTTTGACGAGGCCTGGCTCTGCGACTTGGCGTTTGGAGACGTTGACACTCACTGCCAGTGGGGTCTCTACCGCGAATTCATCCTGCCAGGCGCGGATCTGATGACAAGCCTGCTTCAGCACGTGTTCCCCGAGTTGAACGACGAGCCCGGTTTCTTCCGCATGACCGATGAATTCTAGCGGTGAGAGCATCCCGCGCTCGGGGTGATTCCACCGCACTAGCGCTTCGAACCCGCCGATGCGTCCACTCCGGAGGTTGATGATCGGTTGATAGTGGACCACGAGTTCATCATTCTCAACTGCGTGTCGCAGATCGATACCGAGCTGTAGTCGCGCCACAGCCTCAACGTGCATCTGCTTATTGAATACCTCGTGTCGGGCCTTCCCGGCTGCCTTGGCGTAGTACATCGCGGCGTCGGCGTCGCGGAGCAAGTTGTCGGGGGCGTCGTATTCCAACTCGTTGAACGCAATCCCGATGCTGGCGGAACTGAACACTTCGTTGCCGTTGAGATTGAATGGGGCGGCAAGCGATTCTTGCAGTCGTTCCGCAACGCGACTGGCATCAGTACGAGCTTTGATTCCGTCCAGTAGGATGACGAATTCATCGCCGCCAATGCGGGAAACGGTGTTACTCTCGACACGTGAAAGTGTGTCAGTGTCTCGCAGCGACTCCTGGATGCGCTTGGCGATCCCCACCAGCAGCTCGTCGCCGACCGTGTGGCCGAGGCTGTCGTTGACCTCTTTGAACCGATCGATGTCCAGGAAGAGCACCGCAAACTTATAGTCCGCATTACGCCGGGCGCGGGTGACGCAGCGATCCAAGCGATCCATGAGCAGGTCGCGATTGCATAGGTTTGTGAGACGATCATGAAACGCCGCGTGTCGCAACTGCTCCTCTGCGCGGCGCCGAACGGCGACTTCACGCTCCAGATTCAGCTTTTGGCGCTCCAGTTCGGCCGTCCGTTCATGAACCTTCTGCTTGAGCGTCTCCACAAACGTCGAAAGCATCCGGGCCAACGCGTTGAGCTCTTGGGTTCCACATGCTTCTAACTGCGGCAGCGACTCTTCGCCCCGCATGGCCTGGATGGCGGCGTCGGCGAGCTGCTCCACTGGACGAACCAGTCGTCGTGTCGTCCAGTATCGAGTGTGCTCGATCATGGCCAGATACAACAGGCACAGCACGCCGATGGCCAATATGCCCACCCGTCGCTTGCGAGTGAGTGAAGTAGAGGAGGCCTCGACGGCGAACGATGCGCTGTTCGCAAGCTGTTCGACACTGTTCGTGTACTGGTCCGAGTTCAGTTGGAGCTGTGCCACCGCCGCGCTGATGTCTCCTTCGGAGCCGCCGCCGAGGGTGATATCCCGGCAGCTCTGGATCATGTGTTGCAGCGGTTGAATGGTGCTGTCGAAGCTTGTCACACTGATGTGGTCAGAGGCTTGGCGCAGCTTGACGAGTTCCACCAACCAGCGATCGGTGGTCTGGCCAACCGCCAGCAGCGCGACCGCCGCCGTCTCGGAGTGGAGATTCACGATCAAGCCATCCAGGTTCTCCGCCTCGGCCTGAAGATCGGCGAGGCGGTGATGTTGCTCGGTCGTGATCATCAGACCTTGCATTGCCGACTCGATGATCGAGATGAGCAACCCAACCGTTACTGCCAGCGCGATGGCCCCGACGATCGAGACGACATGCAGCATCGAGATATGTTGGTGAATACGCATGAGTTGAGGACCGCTTGGGCTCGTGCGCTCCTGTCCTGCCGGCGGCAGACATCCGCGGCATGCACGAGGGTCTGTTCGATATCTCCGAAGAAGGGACAGCCAAGAGCCCACTGAATCGTTGACATGCTTATATCGTCACCTGTGCAAGCCTTCTTGGGGATTCAACCTCGCCCCATGCGCTTCCGGTATATCCCCGAATCCGATAAGGCCGGAAGCTGTGCGGCATGTCGCGGTACGCTCGCACATCATCGCTTGGGCGTGGTCCTTATCGGTCTGCAGACGTGGCCGCGTCTACATGTTCCCTAGCTCCGACTTCTGCACGAGCACAAGCGGATGCCTCTCCAAGTCACCACCGTACGACTCGCAAAAGCCATGCCCAACGGTAGTATCGCACAATACGTCGAATCCAAAAGTGTGAAGTAGATCGATGTATTCATCGTGTCCGAAGTTGGTCCAGTACATCAGGACGCCGAAGAAGCCATCCTCCTTGTACGGCGGTTCATCGTAGACGCTTATCGTTGCAAGAAGAAAACCGCCTGGGACGAGCCAGTTGTGGATGCGCTGCAGCAAGTTGCGCTGCTCATCGCGCGGAAGATGAAAGAGCACGAAGAACGCAACGACCGCATTGAACGAGTCCGCGGGGAAGCTGACAGCCATGATATCCGATTCGATAAACTCGGCCTGCGGAACGTTCCGCTTCGCGCGTCGAATCTGCTCGATAGAGAAGTCGATCCCCGTTACTCGAAAGTGATCCGCAAGAGATCGGGCGATTGGAACACCAGCGCCGCAGCCGATGTCCAGTACACGAGCTCCAGCGGCAAGGCGCTCGATGAGAATCGAGAGTTCGGATTGGGGTTCAGTAGCGCGGGCCTCGTTATAGCGAGCAGCGCATTGGTCGTAGCCACAACGGACGACGGCCTTGTAGTCGATGGTCGGATCGTTCGCCGGGATCATGCTCGCATCAATTCGCGTCCGCCTAACGTGTGGTTGCGCGGTTCAGGATAGCTGGGCGGAGGTCGACTGGGGAACGGCGGTGTGCAGAATCATTGATCGATTGGGGCAGTGGATTGGTGCTGAAAGTGTCGGACTGGAGCAGTTTCAATGCTCTTGTGGCGTCAGGGCATGGCAGAAGAGGGACTAAATCGCTGCCTCAAGACCGGTGGAATCCCGAGTCAATCGGAACCTCACCGGTGCGACGGTCCGGTGGCACGGGGCTCCGGCCCCGGCCGATTTGACAACCAGAACGGTCGCACGGGGCGGGAGCCCCGGCCAGCCCCCTCGCGCCCCTCGCACCCCTGGGGG
>CBDUST010000092.1:0-14073 GCA_965369945.1 uncultured bacterium
GCATGATCGTTGATCTCTCGCATGTTGCACCGGCAACGATGCACGACGCACTGGACATTGTTCAGGCACCGGTCATGTTCTCCCACTCCTCAGCATTTGCGGTCTGCGCTCACCCCCGGAACGTGCCGGATGATGTTCTACTTCGTGTGAAGGACAACAACGGTGTGGTGATGATCACGTTTGTCGGTGCGTTCGTCTCTGAGGAAGCTCGACTCGCTCGTGAGCACGGCCAAGTGGAACGTAATCGACTTGTAAGTGAACTTGGAGATGATGAGGACGCGATCCGGCTGGCAATGGACACTTGGCGTAAGGACAACCCGGCTCCTCAAGCTACACTTGCCCAGGTTGCTGACCACATTGACCACGTCCGGAACATTGCGGGGATCGATCATGTCGGAATTGGCGGTGATTTCGACGGCACGTCCTCAATTCCGGTGGGCCTTGAAGACGTTTCCAAATATCCGGATCTGATTGTCGAGCTGTTGCGGCGCGATTACAGCGACGAAGACGTGCAGAAGATATTGGGCCTCAACATCTTGCGCGTGATGCGCGACGTTGAGCGTGTCGCGGCGACACTGGGCGCCAGCACGCCTGCTTCAGATGCTCGGATTGAAGAACTCGATACGCCGGCGAGCGACGGTACTTGATAGAATGAGCTTGAGCTTCCCGACGATCCTGTCCGCCAACTGATAAGGATAAATCATGCGACGTGCCATCTCATTTCTTGCGATCACGCTGGTCTTCCTCATGGCGCCGACTGGCCTCGCCCAAGATGGGGCTCAGTCTGAGCCCAAAGCCGAGACTACTCAGAAGCAGGACGCCAAACCCAAACCGATCTACGACGAAAAAGCCGATGCGCGCGAGCAGATCGCTCAAGCGCTGAAGCGCGCCAAGAAGGAGAACCGCCGCGTCCTGGTTCAGTGGGGCGCCAACTGGTGCCGTTGGTGTCATCTGCTGCACGATACGTTCAAGAAGGACAAAGATGTCCGTCGCAAGTTGCAATATGAATACGATGTCGTGCTGATCGATATTGGGCGATGGGATAAGAACATTGACTATGCGATGGCGCTGGGCGCTGATCTAAAAGCCAACGGCGTGCCATATCTCACCGTACTCAACGTGGATGGGAAGCCGATCGCCAATCAGGAGACGGGATCACTGGAAGCGAAAACCGGCGGTAAGCCGGGCCATGATCCCAAGGCCGTCATGAATTTCCTGACCGAGCATCAAGCGCCGTACTTGGATGCCGAGTCAATCCTCGCCACCGGACTCAAGACCGCCAGAGAACAGAACAAGCGCGTGTTCCTTCACTTCGGCGCGCCGTGGTGCGGTTGGTGTCACCGCCTCGAGGACTGGATGGCTGATGAGAAGGTCGCCGCGATCCTGAGCAAGCACTTTGTCGACGTGAAAATCGATATCGATCGAACACTGCGCGGCAATGAGATGAAGGATCGCATGACCGAGGGTCGATCACCCGGCATTCCGTGGTTCGCGTTCCTTGATGCGAAAGGTGAGATCGTCGTCGATAGCACGCTGCCTGACAATGGAAATATCGGCTATCCATACACGAATGAGGAAATCGCAACGTTCATGAAGGTCGTTCAAAGAGCGGCCCGAACGCTCAAGGACGACGACATCAAGCATCTGGTCGAGAGCCTGCGAAGTCGCGGCGAAGAGGCGAAGAAGGCGAAGTAGGGCAACGCAACCGTTGTGGGTGCGGTCGGCGTGTCCGAAATCGCCAAAAGACGGACATGTGTCCGGGGAAACTTCGGACCTATCCTTACGATAGGTATCGTGGGAGAATCAAGGACTGCGCGCTGAATGTCGGCGCGTCGTCGGCGGAACATTCAATTTAGGGAGGAGTATGCCATGACAGTCGGATTCATGTTCGTAGGACTGGTGCTCGCGGGCCTCATCGTAGCCGGCACCATGAAGCTGCCCGGCACGGCGGTGAAGGCAGCCGGCGGCGTCGTCGCGCTGCTCGTGCTCTTAGCGTCGTTCGCGCTCAGCTCGTTCCGGCTCGTTGGGGAAAACGAGATCGGCGTCGTGATCAAGAACGTCGGCGGCGGTTCGCTTGCCCCGGGCAAGATCATTGCCACCGAGGGTGAGATGGGGCCACAAGCCAAGATTCTTCCCCCGGGTTGGCACCCGTGGCTGTGGCCGGTGATCTACGACATCGAGACGCCGTTTCTCATTGAGGTCAAAGTAGGCGAGGTCGCGCTGCTCACGGCCAGCGACGGGCTCCCGCTCCCGGAAGGGGCTATTTACGCGCCCGAATGGGATCCGGCGGACCTGAAGAAAATGGCTGAGGACGCCGAGTACTTCCTCACCACCGGCAAAGGGCACAAGGGACCGCAGGCGTCCGTGCTCACACCGGGCAAGTACCGCATCAACCCCAAGCTCTTCACCCACGAGATCGTCAAAGTGACGAACGTGAAGAAGGCGACGGTCGGCGTTGTCAAGTCCAATGTCGGCGACCTTCCTGCGGGAGTAGGCGATACACCCAGCGATCTCGTCGCAAAGGGTCAGCGCGGCATCTGGGGCGAGCCGCTGCTGCCCCAGGAGTATTACCTGAACACCAAGGCCTACGAAGTAACGATGATCTCGACGGCCAAATGGGTCATCAGCTACACGGGACGCGGCACGGGAGCCGAGCAGCGGGAGATCCCCGTCCGCACCTCCGATGGGTTTGACTTCCCCGTGGACGTGCGGGTGGAGTACGAGATCAAACCCAGCGACGCGCCGCTGGTGGTCGCCCTCTTCGAGGACGACAAGGAGAAGCTGCTTGAGCGTCTGAACTCCGCTGTCCGCGCGATCTTCCGCAACAACGCCGAAACCGTGAAGGCCCTGGACTACGTGCAGCAGCGATCGCAGCAGGAGTCGCAGTCGCTGGCGATGTTGGCCGAGGAGATGGTCAAGGTGGGCGTGACCGTCACCGCGGTTCGCATCGCCGGTGTGGCGGAGGACGGTTCGCTGGACAATCTACTCAAGACGCAAACGGATCGGCAGATCGCTGACGAAGAGGTCATGACGTTCAAGCAGCAGCAGCTCGCCGCAGAGCAAGAGAAGGAATTGACACGCACCAAGCAGGAAGCTGAAGAAGAAAAGCGTTTGGCTACGGCGAGGTATGAAGTCCAGATCGCCGAACAGGATAAGGAGAAGCGCATCATCGCAGCCGGCGCGGAAGCTGAGGCGATCCGCATCAAGGCCGAAGCCCAGGCTGAGGCCTACCGGGTGATCGCCCTGCAGATCGGCTCCGGCAACGCCGCCCTGCTCGAACTGCTCAAAATCGTCGGCGAAAGCGGCATCAACATCACGCCGCGCGTGATGGTCATCAGCGGATCGAGCGGCAGCAGCAGCGCGAACGGTACGGGTTCTGCCGAGACGACGGCATTGATCGGGACGATGCTCGACAGCATGCTTTCGCGCCAAGGCGCCCAAGGCAACGAGAACTAGGCCGCTGATTCTCTGATTCAGAGCCTCTTTAGCAGATACGAAAGAGCCCCGGATATCAATCCGGGGCTTTGTTTGACGGTTCAAGGCAGGGCTGTGTTACGCAGGAGCGTTCGGCGCTGCCTGGTCTACGGGCAGGACACCTATTGGCGAGCATCGCGAGAATATCCGACGCACCAACTGTGCCGCCGTCGTCCAGATCCCATGGGCCGGGAATGACCTTATCTAGTGCCACAAGGACGACTTCGAAGGCATCGACCTGCCGGCGCCGAATTGATCGTCCCTTCCGGGGGTACCGCGAGTCGCACGGGAGGGGCCAAACTCGTCGTCCTCCGCGCCGTCGTTCGGGAAGAGCTTGAGGAGTGGCTGGCTTGTGCTGGCATCGGCCAGGTAAGCAAAACCGGACTCGAGACCCGAACGACGATCACGCAAACACTGAGAATACAAGCAAACACGACGATGCCCATGGGTATCGCCTTCCGTCCGGCGTTGTCAGGACGGTCAACTCTAGCACCGTTTCATGCTCGGGAACAGTGAAGGCCGGTCAATCCACGGTGCCGTATGCGGTCGGCACGTACAACAGCGCGACAAGTTCCGGCGCGCGTTTTGGGCTTTGATCCAGAAGAAACGGACGGCAGCCTAGCTTTGTTTCGCGTGAATCGACGCGCATGTGATTTGACAAACAAGGTCTTTGTTTCCCTCGGTCATGCCGACTATTTGAACCGCCACCGGATATGCCTTGTCGGCAACCTGAAGATCAAACGCCGATACCGCGACCTTCCCATTCGCCCGCCGTCGTATCGGTTGCTTCGAAAGGTGTTCGATAGATCCAAGGCCCGGCTCCAGCACCCGCGCGTCGGCGAGACTGGTTCGATCACTGGCCTTGGTCCGAACAACCTCACCCGCAACGGGCAGAGGGCCTCGCCAGCCGCCGGGGTGGAACCCTAGCCGAAGCTGCATCACGCGATGCGATCACGCTGCGAGAACGATCACAAGATGCGCGGCGTCGCCGAGGCGGCTTATGCGGCATGGATGGGACATTCTCCAGCCATCAGCCAAAAGCACTACACCACGCCGATCAGGAGTTTGCCGCGTCTGTCCAAGGTCGCGTGATCTGAACTGACCCAATGCTGACCCAAGACGAGGCGACTCAACTCAAAAACCCCGTTTCCAAGCATCCGCGGAGGGACTCGAACCCACAACCTTCTGCTCCGGAGGCAGATGCTCTATCCAATTGAGCTACGCGGACAAGACCCCAACGATAGTGCCCCCTCATATCCACGTCCAGATCGATGCCGCTGGGAACCTACCCAGACGTATCAAAGTATGTATATTGGTAGCAGCCGCGATCAGGTGGGTCTGAGCAGGCGCGGCGGACACTGGACTGTGGAGCCATCATCGCTTCGCTTCAAGTTTTCATCGATCACCGTCGACGGAGAGTGGACCTTTTCGTCACACTCGATTTCGGTGATCTAATCCAGTCACGGAGGTAGACAGCATGTTGCCAAAGATTGAGCAAAGGAATCTTTCGAGGAGTGGGAGAAAGGTAGCGATTCTGACAGCCATTGCTGCAGTTTGTTTCGGCGTAGCTCCGGCCATGAGTCAACCGGAGATCCCGGCGGACATCAAGGCCAAGATGGAGAAGGCAGCTGCAGATCAGAAGGCCAAGAAGGGTGATTTGCCGAAGTTCGAAGACATTGCCAAGGACTACGAGAAGGTCATCTCAACCGCCGACGGGCAAGCGAGCCTGTACACCATCTGGGTTCGCAAGAAAGACGGCCAAATGCTCGCGGAGTTGCCGGGCAATTTCGAGAACCAGTTGTTGTTCATCGCTTACACGATCTCGGGCGGCATTCCGACCGCCGGAGTTCAGTTCGGCGATATGTACGTCAAGTGGAAGAAGTACGACAAACGACTGGCGCTGATCCAGCCAAACCTCAGCGTACGAACAACCGGCGATCTGGAATCCAAGAAGGGCAAGGAGCGCGTCTTCACGGATCGGGTCGTGCTGGATATTCCGATCGTGGCCAAGGGAAAGAAGGGCGGCCCGGTCATCGACATGGATGCGTTGCTCATCGGTCAGGCGTCGAAGTTCTTTGGATCTCGCTTGATGGGCGGCGCAAACACCAAGCTCGCCACCATCGCTAAAGCTAAGGCCTTTCCCAAGAATGTCGAGCTAGCGTTTGAGCTGCCGCTGCGAGGCGGTCGGTTCGGCACACTGCACTATTCGATCAGTGTAATTCCGAAGACGACCGGGTATAAGTCGCGCAACGCCGATGCTCGCGTCGGGTACTTCACGACGACGCACCGTGATGTCGGTAAGCCGGGGGCGGATACCCCGTGGGTGCGCTATATCAATCGATGGAAACTGGAGAAGGCTGATAAGTCGCTGAAACTCAGCCCGCCCAAGGAACCCATCATCTTTTATCTGGAGCACACCACACCCGTGCGATACCGCCGATGGGTGCGCGACGGCGTGCTGGAATGGAATAGAGCGTACGAAAAGGTCGGCATCATCAACGCCATCGAGGTCTATCAACAGGATGCACGTACCCTCGCCCACATGGAGAAGGATCCCGAGGACGCGCGCTACAACTTCGTCCTGTGGACGAACGCGGGCATGGGCTTTGCGATTGGCCCCAGCCGTGTCGATCCGCGCACTGGTCAGATTCTCGATGCGGACATTGTGATGGACGAAGGTTTCATCACGAGTTGGGCGCGAACGTGGAAACGATTGATTCCGGAAGTTGCGATGGAAGGTTTCGGCCCGCAAACATTGGCGTGGCTAGAGCGCCATCCTGATTGGGATCCGCGCGTTTTGCTGGCCTCCTCGGCCGAGCGACCCGGCGTGATTCGTGAACTGGCACGACAACGTGTCATGCGCGACGCTCGTGAGTTCAGCGGGCACCCAGCCGCCACTGCCGACCCAACGATCCTCGGCGACGATCCGTTCGATGGCTTGGCTGGCCGCATCAGTCAGGTCAACGGCGCGTGCATGAACGCTATGGCCAAGTCAATGGATATCGCGCTGTTCCGCCTCGACCCATCCCTGTTCGCCGAGATCGCGTTGATGCAAGACGACGACGACGGTGACGCAAAGGGAGATGACGAGGACGACGAGGATGACGAGGATGACGAGGATGAGAACGGCGACGATGAAAAAGACGAAGGCCAAATGCTCGACGGTGTCCCGGAGTCGTTCATCGGTCCGCTGCTCAAGGACGTGGTCATGCACGAGGTCGGCCACACGCTCGGCCTGCGCCACAACTTCAAGGCCTCAAGCATCCACAGTATTCAGGAGATCAACACCGAGGAGTTCAAGGGCAAAGCTCAGACCGCCTCGGTGATGGATTACAACCCCGTCAACGTCAACTTCAACGACGGTCCGGTGCAAGGCGACTACACCATGGTCACCATCGGCCCGTACGACTACTGGGCGATCGAGTACGGCTACACGTTTGATAAGGATCTCAAGCCGATCCTCAAGCGGGTCTCCGAAGAGGATTTGCCGTATGCGACGGACGAAGACACGTGGGGCCCTGATCCATTGGCTCGCCGGTTCGATTACGGGGCCGATCCACTGGATTATGCGGATTCACAGCTCCGGCTCGCTCAGCACCTTCGCACGAAGATCCTGGATCGAATGGTGACCGAAGGCGACAGTTGGGCCAAGGCTCGTGAAGCGTACGAAATCCTGTTGAGCCGGCATTTCAGCTCAATCGCCATCGCTGCAAATTGGCTGGGCGGTTCGTATATCAATCGTGACCGCAAGGGCGACCCGGGCGATCGTGATCCGGTCGTTGCGGTTGAGACCGCCAAGCAGCGCCGCGCCTTGAAGTTTGTCATTGATAATGCATTCAACGATGAGGCGTTCGGCCTCACACCTGAATTGCTTGCGAAGATGACTGTCGACAAGTGGTGGGACGAAGGCGGGTTCAGATCGATCTTTGAGGACCCGACCTGGCCCGTTCACGATCGCATCAAGGCGATTCAAGGCGTGGCCCTGACCATGCTGATGAAACCCACCACGCTCAATCGCATCTACGACACGGAGTTTCGACTGCCATCTGAAGAAGATGCGGTAACGCTGCCCGAGGTGATATTCGGCATTACCGACGCAATCTGGTCGGAACTCGATGAGTTACCTGATTCGAGTTTCACCGCCCGCAAGCCGATGATCTCAAGTCTGCGCCGCAACTTGCAGCGCGAGCAATTGGGGCGGCTTATCGAACTGAGCATGCTCGATAAGGGGCTCGGTGCATCGGCGCAGCCAATCGCAAATCTCACTTCGTATAAGCTCCGCGAGCTTGCGGAGAAGATCGAGCACATCATCAGCAACGGCGGCGGAACGGTCGATCCATATACCGTCGCGCATCTCAGCGAGGCGAAGGTTCGGATTGAAAAATCGCTGGATGCTGATTACATCTACAACATCGACGACATGGGTTCAGGCGGCGGTCTGCCGTTCTTTTTCTTCCAGCCCAACGGCGGAAACTGATACGCCGAGCATCGTCGCCACGGTGATCTACACCGGGCCGCTTCCCGCCGGGAGCGGCCTTTTTTCACCCCCCTGGTTTCACTGATCGAGGCGTACTTTGTCGGCGGGCGGCGCGGCGTACTACACTACTGTGTGTTCTTTCGAGGTGGGCTGCGTCACATTGATGCCAGCCACTCGGTGCCGCTGCGACTCACCCGAGAATTGCGAGGTAGCGTTGAGCAGTCCAGACTACGGCGGCGAGGCGATGGGGCTGATTGCCCTTATGGGTTTTCTTGGGGCCGTCCGTCTGCTCGCGGTTTACCGGACGACCCGAAACAAGCGATATCTGCGAGCCTCAGGCGGCGCGGCGTTGCTTGCCGCGAGCGCTATCGTGTACGCGTTCGACGATACCGGAGTGCTCTTTTTGTTGCTACTCCTTCCAGCCGTGTATCTGGTGTTCAAGAACCTTCCCATGCGCCGGCTATTTTTCTGGGGCGAGGCATTCGGGCGACGTGCCGAAGCCGATGATTCGCCGAAATGCGCAAACTGCGGCTACGATCTGCGAGGAACGCTTGCGGCAGGCATCCACACCTGTCCAGAGTGTCAGGAACGGGCCAGCGACGAAGATATCCAAGAGTGGGCCGGCAGGACAAGATCGTCTGACTGACCTGCATGTATTACGCGCGGCCGACGAGCCTTGCCTCGCTTGCGGCGGATCATTCGGCGTACATCAAACGGAACACTGATCATCAGCCACATGCATGTTGCGTACAGCAGACTGTTGACAACAAGACCGATTGGTATGGGCCGCAACGGCAGAGCGTGCTACTGAGTAGTCTCAAACAGCATCGCCCGGAAGATCAGCGGGAATGTCGCTTGTGTCCACGCACGATACTGGGGACGAAACGCAAACAAATGTACCTGTCCGTCTCCATGACCGACACGAATCCATGCGCCTTCGTTCTCAATCACTTCAGGTTTGCGAATCCACCCCGACAGCAACACTCGTGTCGGCGCATAGCGAAGCAGCGTATCGATGCTTCGATCGTCATCGAGCTGCGCTTCCTTGCGCTCCTTCTCCGTCATCAGCCGATAGGCAGCGGATCGCGAGAAGAACAAGGCTATCGAGTGGTCAAGCCCGGCGGTCATGGCGTGACCATCAGTCGGAATCGCGCGCAGAACACTACCCGGGCAGGAAAACTCGCGTCCATCCTCCTCGCGCGTCACATCCACCAAGGGAAACTCAAAAAGATCGATCGCCCATTGACACGATGATCCCAACGACAGCAACGTGCCGCCGCTGCGCACGAACTCTTCCACCGCGACCGCTCCTTCAGGAGCAAGCCCGCCCGCATAATCGTCGGGCACGGAGCCCGAGGTCCGTCCACGATCCAGTTGCCCCGAGTTGATGCTCGGAATGATCAGCACATCAAGGAAGTCGCCAAGCGCACCGGCCCGCAACATCTCGTTTCGGACCGTGACATAAGGAACCTTGTGTGTGTCGAAGACGTAGCGCATCCATCCCTCATCCATGCTGCCCGACCATGGTGAATACAAACCGATGCGCGGCAATTGCTGGAGTGTCAACGCATCTTCGTCGCCTTGGGCCGCACTCGCGCCGCTGATGAAGAGGCCTTCGCGCTCACCGCCGGTGACAAATTGCGTTGTGTTTTGGTCGCTCAATGCTTTGATGACTTTCGACCACGTATCACTGTGATGACTAGAGAGAACTCCCTCTTCAGCCTCTACCAGGCGCGGATCACCGCCAAACCCGGCCGTGGCCGCGCTTACATCCGTCACCTGTTGAAGTTCGACATCGATTTCTTGAATCACCTCGATACGCCGAACACCAAGCAAGAACGGCAACGTCCAACCCGCCACGTCATACGGCGGTTTCCCATCCGGATATCGCTGCACTTCAAACAGATCCTTGACGTGCGAGCCGTAGGGTTGCTCTCGCAGAATCACAATCGAGCCGGCTGGATAACTTCGCCCATCCGCCTCGATCGGCCCGTCAGTGATATGCAACTCGACGCCAGCCAGCAGCAAGACATCGACCAGTCGTTTCACCGCATCTGGATCGCGGTTGTCACTCGGAATGATCCAGGCGCGCGGCGCCGATTCGGTTCCCTTGTCGATCGTACGCTGGGCAACTTCAAGACTATTGCGCAGCCACGTCTCTCGTTCACGACTCAAACTACCAAGCAGCGAACGACCAAACGCCAATTCGTAGTCGATGATGTCGCGCAACCGCCACCACCCGCCCGGCCAGGGATTGGGGAATTGGTTGGAAGGCGCATATCCATCCAGACCGCGCGGAGCCCTTAAATCGCTCTTGGGCAAGAACATTGGCGAGGCCAGGCGCACCGACGCCGCTTCGGTAAGCAAGCCGATGATGTTGTGGCGCACCGGGACGTTGCGGTTGCCGCCATTCCACCACATGTCGTACGACACGCCAGTCGATATGCCGGAGAAACCCTCGCGAGTCAGATCGAGGAGCGCCCGACTTCCCAGGGCATCGATACCGGAGATGATCGCCGGGTCGAGATTGGGATTCAGCGGATCACGAAACGGCGGGACGAATAGTCGTTCACCGCTCGATCCTTGTTGGTGAACGTCCCAATACACCTGCGGACGCCACTGTGAATAGAGAAGATCCGTCACAATGCGCGTCTCATTTTGCGTAAGCATGAACCAATCACGGTTGTTGTCGTGACCGGCATAGAACTGATAGAGCTTGAGGAGCCCCGAGGCTTCGTGCGGTGTTCCTACAGTCTCGCGATACCATTGAACGACATGGTCAAGTCCATCCGGATTCGTTACATAGACCACGACGACGAGATTGTCGCGCGCCGAGTTGTATGGTTCGGCATCAGAGGTAGCGAGATCGTGTATGAACTGCATCGAAAACAGCGAGCCGGCCGTCTCGGTTGAGTGCATCTGGCAGGAAACAAAGAGAATCACTTTTCCGTTTGCGACGGCTGCTTCTCGCTGGGCTTCAGTCGCTCCGCGCGGATCGGCCAGCGTTTTCGCATAGCCCTTGATTTGATCCAACTGCGCGAGGTTGTCCGGGTTGGAGATGATCGCGATGAGAAAGTCGCGCCCTTCGGTTGTCTCGCCTGCTTTGAGTGTTAGAACATTGGGACTCTCGTTTCCCAATCTGCGGTAGTAACCGCTGACCTCTTCCCAATCCGCTAGCGCAAAGTCCACACCGAACGGTCGGCCAAGATGGGCATCGGGCGTCGTAATCTGCTGACCCGTCGCTAGCGTACATGCAGGGAGGATCAAAAGAGCGCCGGCAACAAAGTGAAACATTGATCGCATGATGATTCCTCGATAGTTCACGGTTCAGCCCAATGCTAACGGACGAGCGGCCGCAGTGCGATGGTCTTGCTGTTGATTGAACCGCCGGGAACCGTCGATCAAACCGGCTACGATTGGGATCGATGCTTCGCAGACCCCCCCACAGCACGCCGACTCCACTGGCGGCCGTGCTCGCCCTGACGCTGCTCGCCTCCATCGGCACGGGCGTGATATGGAACGGCGTCCCCTTCATCGCCGAGCACGATTACGACTATACGCAGAGGGAAACCCTCGCGCTGTACTTCGTCATCGGCGTGACGTACATCAGCGGCGCGCTCACGGCCGGGCGATTGCTTCGAGTTGTCGAACGATGGCTTACGCCGCGGGCTGTGTTGGGCATTATCCTCATCGTGCAGTCGGCCGTTTGTCTTGGACCGTGGTTCATCGACCGATCGTGGATGTTGTGGATCGTCGTTGGAATGACGAGCCTGCTTGCGTCGTTCCTCTGGCCGATCATCGAAAGTTATCTCACCGCGGGCCGCCATGGCCGGGAGATGCGCTCGGCGATCGGGTGGTGGAATGTGGTGTGGACGAGCGCTGTCGCCGCGTCATTGTGGTTCATGGCCCCGTTTATGAGAACCGATGCTCGATTGGCGATTGTCGCGCTGGGCGGGCTCAATGCCGTTGCGCTGCTTACGCTGATCTGGTTCAACCGCGCGCCTGGTGTTCATGATGAAGAGCAGTGGGAAGCATCGATCACGCCGAAGTATTCACTGTTGTTGCAATCAGCGCGCGTGTTGCTGCCGCTGAGTTATGCGCTCAATGCGGCGATCGGGCCGTTGCTGCCGTATTTATTGAGTCGCTTGGAAGTGGCGGTGATTTGGAAGACGCCGGTCGCAGCAACATGGATGATCGTGCGCGTAGTAGCGATGGTGGTGATGTGGCGAATCAAGTTCTGGCACGGGCGGTGGGGGACACTTCTGCTCGGTGGTGCAGCCATGACCTGTGGGTTTGCGACGATTGTTCTCGCGCCAACGCTTGCGGTGATCTTCATCGGGTTCGGCGTCTTCGGCGCGGGGATCGGCATCATCTATTACGCGGCGTTGTACTACGCAATGTCCATCGGCAAGGGTCAAGTCGACGCCAGCGGCAAGCATGAAAGTCTTATTGGAATGGGGTACGCCATCGGCCCCGCGGCGGGCTTGATTGGGATGCAGCTTCCACAGCTGCTGCACATAGAGATCGCGCAGGAAGCCGGAATCGTCTTCGTGGTCTGGACGTTGGTCGCTCTCGCCGCGTTCCCCGCCGTTCGGCCGTACTTCAAGGCGAGAACTGTGCGCCGCTCTGCGCGTAACATGACACCATGAAGGGGCGACCACGCAAACTCGTATTCTTTGGGCTCCTCGGCGCGATCGTGAATCTCGGCGTTGCGTGGGCATCGTCTGTTCTCATTGGCTTCGCGGACACAAACAGTGACATTCGCGCCTATCGAAGCTCGATAGTCGGTGCAGGGAACGTCGAAACGTACCACAGGTTCTCTGCCTTTCGAGTGGAGTGGTTCCGCTCTCGCAAATCGACCCCAAATTACTCTGTAGGGCCATTGCCTGAGGACCTCGTCCCGACCTGGATCGGCTACGATCCGGAATTGAATGAGAACCGCAGCGCGGAATTGTGGGACGCTGAGGCGCGAGGATGGCCACTGCTGGTATTGTGGTCCAAGCCAACATCTTGGTACAAGGCATTGGACGGTACTGACCACGTCCTTTCTCCAGAAGGCGCAATTGAATTGCCACTCTCGCCGTTCGCGGGTCCTATGGGATTTTTTCCGAAGGTTCTCCCTCTCCGTCTCATCTGGACCGGTTTTGCGATCAATACTCTTTTCTATGCGGTGAGTGTGTGGTTGCTTTGGTCAAGTCCGTTCGCTGTCAGGCGGTTCATACGACGCAAGCGCGGGCTGTGCATCAAATGCGGCTACGACCTGCGCGGACATTCCGGGGGCGGGGGCGTGTGTCCGGAGTGCGGGTGGGGGCGAGCGAGTACTTGAACAAGAGCAATGAATAATGGAACGGAACTCGGGTTGGAATGGACTCCAAGGTGGTACGGGCTTCCAGCCCGTTCCAGCTAGATCGCACGGCCAAGATGGCCGCGCCACCATGAGATGGAGACTCGTCTGACAGCGCCTCGCCTCACTACAGTGCTGTTGTCATGAAGCGCTGGATTACCAAGCTCGTCGTGTTCCTCCTCCTGGGCATGGTCGTCAATGTTGCCGTGGCGTGAGGGTGTGCGCTCGGATTGCCTGTGTTTTCATGGGACGGTCCGTTTTGGCGATCCAGTAGAACAGGCGATCGCGCCCCGGATTGGGTTGTGCAGCAACTCCAACGTCCTGGTGCGATACGATATGTTTGGTTGCATGTACCCTTTGATTTTGGCGACGCGCCCGGTATTGATCTCGGTATCGTTGACGAGACTGAGCCGGTTGATCTTGATCGGATACCTCAATGGAGCCGGTTGGATTACTCAGACCCACCGCCACAGCAGTATCGCGGTTGGGGTTCGATCTTCATCGACGACGCCCGACGTTGGCCTCTGCTTGCGATGTCATCTTTCTCGGCTCTGGGCGTTGATCCGGTGAAGAAGGACGCGTTGTTGGCTCAAAGTTCGGACGGCTTTTCAGTGCCCGACTCGATCAGACCGAAGCCCTTGTTCGAAGATATCGAAGATGAATGGTTCAACCGCCCGATCGTCCCGCCGCGCGATCTTGCCGTTTAGCGAATGACGCGCAGCGTCCCTCGTTCTCTACCAAGCCCCAAGCCTTCTTCCCCCAATCCGACGACGTCCAC
>CBDUST010000093.1:0-14038 GCA_965369945.1 uncultured bacterium
GACATGTAACACAGGCCATCGGACGCCAGGATTCGTTTGATCTCTTGACAATGTCGCTCGACCTGGTTCGCCAGCAAGATGCTTCGCAGTGCCTCCATTGTAGGAAGTAGGCGGCTCTCTTCGCGCTGCTTGGGTCGGCCGAGTTCATCTGCGGCGCGAAACGCAAAATAATCGTAGGGCTCTTGATCGAGTTGCGACACGACCATCGATGAGGTGACCAAATCGACACTATCGTCATCAATACTCAGCGGCGTATGGTAACTCTTGACGCGATGCGCCAAGTCGTTGATCTCGGTAAACGCCTGTTTCCAAGTGCGCACGTCACGCAGCGTCTGGGGCACACGTTGGGCGAATTCGCTGGCATATCCGCCGGTCACGTCTTCGTACATCACGTTCGGTCGATCGGCCCGCTCAAACGCAGCACACCGTATCGGCTCATCTTCGGTCGGCTTGTAGTGATCACACACCGTCGCCGCAGTTGAATCCGGCGGTTGGTAATGACGACAGTACGCGCCCGGACACTCGATCGTCGGATCACAGTAAATACAACACGGCGACCCATTCTCAGCAGCACTAATAATCGAACAATCAAGACCCGAATCGATCGAATCAGGCATCCAGTCCACGAGATGAACCGTAGCCCCGCCTCCAACAAACAGGTCATACGGGATGTCGTTGAGCACTCCGGCGCCGAGGCACGCAATTACCTTCGGCGATTTCGCCTCAAATACACGGCTGATGTTCGCCCGCTGCTGCTCGAACGCCTCACGGAAGCGCAAACAACATTCCCGGTAGGATTCGGCATCATCTTGTCGTCCCGACAGATAGTCTTTCCAAGCGACTGTCATAATGATCGCCTCCCGGATCACCGATCAACACCGCCGACCGCTCGCACCGCGATTTCATCGGCGTGACCCCAAACATCGCTTGAAAGGTGTCGGGAGTCTTTTGCTTGATGTAGCTGTGATACTGTAAACTCTCCTGTTGAAAACGACCCCCGACCCCTCTTTGCCAGACAGAACAGCCAGATGCCTGACCAACCCTCCGAGACCGATCTCGCCCGGAAATTGATCGAGACCTTTCATCTAAGTGTGGCAGAGCGAGCGGCGCTTCCTGCTGGCACCGTCAGTCTCCGTTATCTAGTATCGATCGTTCGTGACACTCTGTTGGACTCAGGGTGGTTTCCGCGTGGAAGTACTCCAGATATCAACGGCGATGGAGCAGCCATCGAGGCCATGAAGTTAGGCTACCGAATATACAGACGCCATGAGATCGGTGTTATGAGATTCGGTCCCGTACGAACAAAGCGCGTGTTCTCGCTAGAAAGGGCGGTTCGTATATACCTTGAGCATTACTCCTTCCATAACGACATCGACGGTGTCCCAATCGACTGGACGAAATGATACAGGGCTAAACACAGAGTCAAAACAAGGGCTCCCAACCCCTTGTTCCCTAGAACTCCGCGTTCTTCGGTCTGTGCAATTCGGCCGAGACCGCTCGCGAGGACGCGGCGGCTCGCTTCTCATGCCTCGATGCCTTGATGCCCCGATGCCTCTCCTCAGAACTCCGCGTTCTTCGGGGTCCGTGGGAACGGAATCACATCACGGATGTTCGCCATGCCGGTCGCGTAAATGATGGTTCGCTCAAATCCGAGTCCGAAGCCTGCATGCGGCACCGTGCCGTAGCGGCGCAGGTCGCGGTACCACCAATATGGCTCCGAAGGCAGGCCCATTTCCGCGATGCGCTGATCCAACACATCAAGCCGTTCCTCGCGCTGCGAGCCGCCGATGATTTCGCCAATTCCGGGGGCCAGCACATCCATCGCCGCTACCGTCTTGCCATCATCATTGCAACGCATATAGAACGCTTTGATTTCCTTAGGGTAGTTCATTACGACGACCGGCCGCTTGACGTAGTCCTCGGTCAGGTAGCGTTCGTGCTCTGTCTGCAAGTCGCGGCCCCATTCAACGGGGAACTCGAAACTCTTGCCCGATTTCTGTAGGGCTGTGATCGCGTCGGAATATTCCATCCGCTCAAAGCTCGAGCTAACAAAGGCTTCCACGCGCTTGATCGCATCCGGCTCGATGCGCTTCTCGAAGAACGCCATGTCGTCAGTTCGCTCCTCGAGCAGGGCACGGTAGATGTACTTCAAAAAATCCTCTGCAAGATCAGCATTATCGTTCAGGTCGGCAAACGCGATCTCCGGCTCGATCATCCAGAATTCAGCCAAATGGCGCGGCGTGTTGGAGTTCTCGGCACGGAACGTTGGGCCGAACGTATAGACCTTGGTCAGCGCTTCGCAATAACACTCCACGTTCAACTGTCCGGAAACGGTCAAATACGCAGAGCGACCGAAGAAATCCTCGCTGAAATCGACCGCGCCGTCTTCATTGCGCGGTAGGTTGACAAGGTCTAGCGTGGAAACACCAAACATCTCACCGGCGCCTTCACAATCGCTGGCGGTGATGATCGGCGTGTGAATCCACGAAAAACCATTCTCGTCAAAGTAACGGTGTACCGCCATGGCCAAACAATGGCGTACTCGCGCGACCGCCCCGAATGTGTTGGTGCGCGGACGAAGGTGCGCTACCTCGCGCAAGTATTCGAACGTATGACGTTTTGCTGCGATCGGATAGGTGTCCGGATCGTCCACCCAGCCGACGATCTCAATGGACGATGCCTGCACCTCAAACGCCTGCCCCTTCCCTTGCGATTCCACAAGTTCGCCTTGAACGATCACCGAGCAGCCTGCGGTGATTCGAAGAACATCCGCTTCGTAGTTATCGAGTGTGTTGGGGGCAACGACTTGAATGGGATCGAAGCACGAACCGTCGTGGACGTTGAGAAACGACAGGCCAGCCTTGGAGTCGCGGCGGGTGCGGATCCATCCCTTGACTGTCACCTGAGAACCCACGGGGACTCGCCCCGCCAAGGCGTCAACCACCATCACATCCGACATCATCGTGCTTCCTTAACCGCCAGACGATCGACTCGGCGGACGGCCAGTGTAGTCGCGCCAGGTGCCCAGGGGTCCACGCGTGACCGGGTGAAACCGACCGTCACGTCGGCTCCGAGGGCCGCCAATTTGGCAGACGCAAGCCACGGCAGCATCGCCCCTGTCAGCACGTAGCGGGCCCCTCAACAGCCAAGCCAATCGCAAACCACTGTAAATGAAGCATTTACCTCCGTAAGCCGCTGAGGCATTGCGGCACGAGCCTTGCCTCTAGCTTGTCGGCCGCAGTTGGCCACAAGGGTGTTCCTGTGCCATGAACAACGCCACGCCAACCACTTCCCAACCGCCCAGAGGCTCACGGTTGAACCTCCTGCTGTCCTATGGCGGGTGGCGGGAAACCACGGCCATCGGGCAGCTGCCGCAGTTGCTCGCACCCATGGGCATCCACAGCATCCGGGTCGATACCGGCGAGGAGGCGGCACACGCCATCGACCAGTTCGCCATCCACATCGCCGTCGTGGACCTGGCCATACCCCTGCAACGCACGGCCTCTTCCAAGGCCGGTGGGGCGAGAATTCTTCAACTGCTCCGCCGACTCGAGCAGCCGCCGCCCACGGTCGTCATTAGGCCGCCCCAAGTTACCGCCAGCCAGAGTGCGCGCGGCCTGACCGATGCGTTGCGTGAAGGCGCCTTCGCGGTGCTGGATCGACCCATCGAGATTGAAAGTATGCTCGAAGTTATGCGACGAATACTGCAACGGCATTACGCCGACGTGTGGCCGTTATCGTGAAGACTACTACTGATCTACTGAGGCCAACGCCTCACACTTACTAATTTCAGGAGATCTGAGACATGAATGTGCGACCTCTCGGGGACAAGATTCTCGTCAAGCGAGCGGAGCCGGAAACCAAGACCGACGCGGGCATCTACCTGCCTGAGTCCGCCAAGGACAAACCCAAAGAAGGCAAGGTCATCGCCCTCGGCAGCGGACGGCTCAACAAAGACACTGGTGAGTACATCCCCTTTACGGTTAAAAAGGGCGACCGGGTCATCTTCACCTCGTACGCTGGTACCGAAATCAAGATCGGTGATGAGGACATCCTCATCGTTACCGAAGACGACATCCTCGGCGTGATCGATTGAGAAAAAGGCACTAGGCACTAGGCACTAGGCATCAGCTAACAACCAACTACCAACTACCAAGGACCAACAATGGAACGCGGCCCGCTGATCGACATTCTCCGTGAAATGAAGGACTCCGACAAGGAGCTGGACATCATCCTGTTCGGAGGTGGTGAGGACCGACCCTTCGAGATTAGAAACGTCGTGGAAGTCGAGGAGCTCAAGAGTTCCCAAGGCATTCGCGTCACCACCGAGCAGAATTACATCTGGCTCGATGCTTCGCACGTTTCAGCCGCGTACCAGGCTCGCTCCGATCTCACTTGAACCAACCAAAGTCTTCGTCGCCTACCCGGCGACACGTTGAACATTTGATAAATGACACTTTCCGCAACCAAAAGGAAACACAATAATGGCTGCTAAACAAATCGCCTACGACAACGATGCACGCGAAAAGATACTTCGCGGCATTCAGAAACTCGCAAGGGCTGTCAAGGTTACGCTTGGCCCCTCCGGGCGTGTCGTTGTACTGGAAAAATCCTTCGGCGCGCCGACCGTCACCAAAGACGGCGTGACTGTCGCTAAGGAAATCGAGCTTGACGATGCCTACGAGAACATGGGCGCACAGATGGTCAAGGAGGTCGCGTCCAAGTCTTCAAAGGATGCCGGCGACGGAACCACCACCGCCACAATCTATGCCGAAGCGATCTTTGCCGAAGGCCTCAAGAACATTACCGCCGGCGGAAACGCCAATCAGATCAAGCGCGGCATCGACAAGGCCGTGAATGCGATCGTCGATGAGCTTGGCCGAATGTCAAAGACCGTCAGCTCATCCAACGAGATCGCCCAAGTCGGCACCTGCGCCGCCAACCAGGATGAACAAATCGGCAAGATCATTGCCGAAGCGATGGACAAGGTCGGCAAGGACGGCGTCATCACCGTCGAGGAAGGGCAGTCACTGGAAACCGAAGTCGAACTCCTCGAAGGCATGCAGTTTGACAAGGGTTATCTCAGTCCACACTTCGTCACAGACGTCGCGGCGATGGAATGTGTGCTCAACGATGCGTACATCCTCATCCACGAGAAGAAGCTTTCCAGCGCCAAGGATCTGCTGCCGATCCTCGGAAAAGTTTCCGAGACGGGCAAGGCTCTGCTCATCATCGCTGAGGACATCGAAAGTGAAGCGCTTGCAACGCTGGTCGTCAACAAGCTGCGCGGCGTACTGAAGATTTGTGCCGTCAAGGCGCCGGGCTTCGGCGATCGGCGTAAGGCTATGCTCGAAGACATCGCGATCCTCGCCGGCGGTAAGCCGATCATGGAAGAGCTCGGCATCGACCTGGAGAACATTACCCTCAACGACCTGGGGCGAGCCAAGAAGATCAGTATTGATAAGGACAACACGACGATCGTCGAAGGGGCGGGCAAAACATCCGACATCAAGGGGCGGATCGAACAGCTCCGCGCTCAGGCTGAGGCGTCAAGCTCCGAATACGATCGTGAGAAGATCGAGGAGCGCCTGGCGAAGCTGGCCGGCGGCGTGGCCCAAGTCAACGTCGGTGCGGCCACTGAAGTTGAGATGAAAGAGAAGAAGGCCCGTGTTGAAGATGCACTCCATGCGTGTCGCGCTGCGGTCGAGGAAGGGATCCTCCCAGGCGGCGGTGTAGCCGTGCTTCAAGCACGAAAGAAGCTCGACGGGCTTCGTAAGAAATGCACCGGCGATGAGAAGATCGGCGTGGATATCGTCATTCGTGCGTTGACTTCACCGATCAAGCAGATCGCGATCAACACCGGCCTGGACGGCTCCATCGTCGCCCAGAAGGTCGAAGAGTCCAACGACCCCAACTTCGGCTTCAATGCGATGACACAAAAATACACCGACCTGGTCAAGGATGGCGTGATCGTCCCCACCAAGGTCGAGCGCATCGCACTACAAAACGCTGCATCCGTAGCAAGTTTGCTGCTGACAACGGACGCTGCGATCGTGGAAATCAAGGAGAAGAAGGACAAGGTCGGCTCCGGCGCCGGCATGGATGACATGGATTACTAAGAAAAAGAGGAACCGGGCATCAGGCGCTCGACACTAGCGTCTGGTGTCCGACCTTTTTCTACTCCTTGGAGGGGAGCTACTAAGGAAGGGCAACGGACTGCCCATGTTTCAGTTCGAGAAGAACAATTCAGTACATCGTTCCCAGCCGGTCGGCGATAGCCGCCCGGCTGTTTTGATGCTAATAACTGCTAAGAACTAATCACATGCCAAAAATACTAACGCAAGAACAACTTCGAAGAGTAAAGATGTTGCCGTTTTGTTACCTGTGCGGAAGGTCATTCTCGCCTAAAGACCCGGCTACGGATGATCACGCTCCCCCTACATCAATCTTCGCAAAGAAAGATCGTGATACACCGTTAATTCTCCCAGCTCACTATAGCTGCAATGCCGCCCAGTCCAGAGACGACGAACGAACCGGTCAAATGCTAGCTCTGATGCACGGGAAGGCTCCGCCGAAGGGCAATCAGCTTATCGAGGCTGTTGTAGTCACCGATACCGCCAGCGGAACAACGGTAGGAGGTATCCGGAAAGTTAATCTCGAACGATCTGTTGTACGGTGTCTACGCGCCTTTCACGCGGCACTGTATCAACAGTTTCTAGCCGATCATCCTGAGTCCTTCTTCTCGCTCTCACTCGCGATTCCGTCTGGACCACTCACCGAGTCTGGTGAGATTCGCTTCGACGAGATTCCACAGGTCCACCGGCCGATAGTTCGAAAGATTCGAGAGAATCGCCTCGCGGGGAAGTTGGATCGGATCAAATGTCGGCGTGGCGAATGTAGGTACGACTGCGTATGGGATCGTCTTGACGATGGGAGACCCGCGTGCCTATTCGCTCTCGATATATACGACCTGAGAGATTTTGGCGCAACCGGTGTTACGACGCCCCGTGGGTGTGTCGGTATCTACTGTCCGCCCAACGGCTTCCCTTCCGACGCGACAAGGCGGAGTTTTCTTGAGCTCGGCCATGTTCGTATGGAAGAATTCAATCCGTTTGACTAAGCCCTTCACCGTGTGGTCGGGCTTTGGGTCTTGCGCCTATGGCTCCGCTTCCCACACTTCGGCACGCGCGTAGTCGGTTGCATCTGCCCGATCGTCGCGGGTTATCAGTTTGACAATCAGTTCCGCTGATGTGAACGCGACTGCGCCGTTGCGGTAGTCGCCGGCGAGTGTTTGCAGCGCTTGGGTCACCATCTGATCCGGGAATTTGGGGTTGTCAGAGATGGGAGGACGGTGTGCAGGGAAGAGAATCCCGGGCACGGGAGTGCCTGGGCTTTGGGGCGGGGGTTGGGGGATGGAACCCACGGATTGCACCCGGATAAGAGTCCCACGGATTGCTATCCGTGGGCGTCGAGGGGTCAAACCCTGTAGTGATCGTTCACCCAAATAACGGCGCCCTCTTCTTGGTGCCGTTGAATGTAATCTACGACGTTATCAAAGTGACTTTGATCTGTAATGGGAACAACCGTCGTGCGCTTAGACCACAATCCGCCGGGCGGAATACTTCCATTCTCGCTGAGCCGGCGTGATGCGCGTTTGCGAGCAATTCCAAAGTAATGCCGCGCCGGATCGCCGATCAGCTTCCCGCCCGATGTTCTACGACCACGCACAAACCTGGCTAAAACATGCGCATGCGTCGGAGAAACGCTCATCACCGCAGATGGAACCTGATTGAACGCAAGCGATTCCACTATCGCGTCCAATACGACCTGCTGTTGGTCCTCACGAAGCGTTACCTCATCGCGCTGCATTAGCTTCTGAGAATGTTCGTGCAACGGGTCATATTTCCCGCGTGGCGGCGGACTCTTGTAATCCCCATCGATATGTTGGCGATGCTCGCGAGTGCGCCAGCCGCGCGGATCACCAGGCAACCACGAACCATATGTGTTCCCGACGCAGTGATACCAATCCTGCCATGCAGCACCCATACTTCGAGTATACGGAGTCCCTCCTCAATGCGCCCCCCCGACGACGCCCACGGGTTGCTACCCGTGGGCGTCAGGGCGCGTGATTGGGGTCGCTGCATCCTCCGCCGCGCTATCATCCACCACTATGCCAACCGACCATCCACAACGAGTTGCTGATCTTCTGAGTGATCGTGATCCGATTGGGGTTCTAAGAAGCACGGCACGACGCTTAGAAGAGATCACGACCGCGCATTCGGCCGATGTTCTGCGACGGCGGCCGTTTGAGGGCAAATGGACGCCGAACGAAATCCTCGGCCATTTGGTTGATCACGAAATCGTGTCGACGTGCAGGATTCGTACGATGCGGTTCGATGATATGCCGTGGCTATCGCCTTATGACCAGGAGCGGTGGGTGCAGATGCAAGGCCACAACGAGCGTGAGCCCGGCGAGTTGGTTCGGCGATTCATCGAGCTGCGGAATCTGAATCTTGAGCAGTACGAATCGCTTTCACCTTATGAGTTGACTCGCGCCCATCCGCGCGGCGGGGGCAGTGAGATCGCGCTGGCCGATCTGATGCGCGTGCACGCGGAGCATGATCTATCGCATCTCGATCAGATCGATCGTTATCTTGAGAGTCTGGTTGGTTAGTCGGCGACGATGAAGTAATACCGATCGCCAGCGATCTTTCGGAAACCACCGGTCGCGAGGTCGCCGTCGTCGACGGCAGCGTCGATCTGAGCCATGTAGGCGTCGTCGCGGGTCACGCCGCTGCCGTTGAAATGAACGCCAAGTGCAGAAGTGACGCCGAAGGAATTCAGCTCCGCGTCCCACACGCCGCCGAGCGGCGTGCCGCCAACCCACTTCTCCGCTTGCACATATTGCTCGAAGCCAGCCGGCAAGGCGCCCGAGCTAGAATCCTCCAGGAACTGGCCGGTATCCAGCTGGAATCTCATCGCCGACTCGACGAACGTCTTGCCAGTGATGAGGAACGCTGCTCTCATCGCGTCGTCACTGGCATCGCGAAACTGCGCAATCACCACAGAGGCAAGTATGCCGAGGATGACCACAACGACAAGAATCTCGATGAGAGTGAAGCCCCGGCGCTTGATTCTGTTCTTTGATTGTCTGTTGATCATGCGTCCATCCGCCCGACCGCCGAGCAGACCTCCGGTCTGTCTGGGATCTACTCGTATAGCATCCAATACACCGGGCCGGCGGGTGGCCCCGTACGCCGGATTTCAGGGGCTTTCACCAGCGCCCAGCTTTCCCAAACGGAGTGATCCAAGCGACCGATCAACCACTTGACAACCCCGGCCTCATAGAAGGCATAGAGAAACCCACGGATTGCTATCCGTGGGCGTCGATACGTGATTTCGCCGTTCCTCACCAGTCGCGATTGCCTTGGGCATGGGATTTTCCCCTACCCTTGCCTTTACCTTTTCCCTTACCTGGATGCTTCTTAGCGATAATGGCGTGCTGCTTGTAGGGTGTTTGCGCATCAAGCTCGATTGAGACGTGATCGCCGAGATTCAATGCGAGACGGCTGGGTAGTTCCACGCCGACTTTCCAAGCCTCACCTTCGAGCCAGAAGTATGTGCCTCGATCCGGCGCGTAATACACGTGTTGATCCGGATAGTAGTGGTATCCGAACTTCTTGCGGTACCCATGTGCCGGTGCATGAGCCGGCGGACCTTGCCGGGAAGCGGTCGACGGTGAATTGGATTTACCGATTGTGACGCCGGCGCGTTGGCAGCCGATCATTCCGACCGCCAGTGCGACCGACAGTCCAGTGATGTTCAGGAATCGATTCATTTGAGATCTCCGATCATTGTGGATTGACTGGGCAGACTGTTGTATATCGCCCCAGCGATTGCGGCTCTTGAGTCACCTGCGAGCCACGCGGACGCAGTATTGCGTGATAATCAAGCCGTTACTTCGGGATGATGCCAAGGTACGCCCTCCAGAGCCCAACTTCGTTGCGGTACTGATACGACATCGACCTACAGATTTGAGCGATGTGGTGAAGATCGTGCACGGCCCACGTGGCCAGCAGCTGACGGAGCGTAACCGGTCCAAACTCCGGATGGGTTGCCCGAAGGTCCAGCATCTGCGAGTCGAGGCGAATTGCCTTGAGTTGGACGAGATTCTCGGCGCGCAGTGTTTGGAATGTATCGAGCAGGTCGTGAATCGATCTGCCTTTGCTCGCCTCGTACATCGCATACCGATCAAACGGCTCGAATGGACGGGACTCGCCGTGCTCTAGTGTGATCCGGGCACGTGCTATCCAATCTTCGCGCTCCCCGTGGATGAGATGACCTACCACGTCGAACGGGCTGAAGGTCCGCTCGCCATAGTTGTTGCGCACCCAGGGTTCGCTGAGGTCTCGCAGTAAGGCCCGCAGCACATCCGGTGTTGAACTAAGGATCTCGATCGTATGGTCGAGGCTGAATTCCACTGAAACTGCTCCGGGCATGGTTGTCGGAAACTCGGGCGGTGAAAACCGCTTGGCGATGTTACTACGTTGTCTGCGGATGCCGTCGACGCTCGTCTAACAGCTTGGCCAATGTTGTTCCGCCGCGCAGCCCTCGTCCACCGAGTCTTAGTCGGCTGTCGATCGCGCCCCACGTCGCGCCGCCGTGTGCGCCGAAGATCACACCGGCTTTGCGGCTCGGCCAGCGGTTGGTTCGCTCATGATGCGCATCAGCCCAACTCAGTATTCTGTCAACCGTCAATTGGCCGAGTTGCGGGTTATATCCAGCGCCGAAGTGTTCAGTCAGCAATCTGGACAACGAGGTTCCGCCGTTCAGTCCGCGCCGGCCGTGGCGAAGGGCCATGTCGATTGCGGCCCAGTCTTCGCTGGGCCTTCGGTGCAGCTTGCCGGACATGGTGACGGGCCAGCGCCCCGTGGCGTCGTAATGTTCCTTGGCCCACTTGCGGACGAGGTTCGTCGTGAGGCGCGGTTTGCCTCGCCCGTCCCACACGTTGCGCGCCTCGCGCAGCAGCTTGGCCAAGGATGACCCGCCGGGCAGCGTCTTGTTGCCATGCTTTAGATACCGATCGACGGTGACCCACGCGATTCCCGCTGCGCCGCGCACCGGTCCCGAGTCACGGTCGGGCCAGTGGCCGGTGCATTGATAGTGATAGTCGGACCAGCCGAGGATTTTCTGTCTGGTCAACTCCGGCCAGGAGCGCCGCGTGTAATTGACGCCGCGCTTTCGGGACAGAACTCGCGCCAACGAATCTCCGCCCGGCAGTCCGCGTCCACCCTTTGTCAGCGCCGAGTTCACGGCTTCCCACGTTCGGGCTGGTTGGTCGTAGATCGGACCGGCGCGCGAAATGGGCCACTTCCCGGTTCGGGAAAAGTGGGCGTCAGCCCACGCGAGGATATCCCGTATCGTTAAGGGAGACTGTTTTGCAGCCATGGCATCTCTTCGCGGCTGGCGAGGCAACGGCGGGCAGAGCCGCAGGCTGATACTGCGTAGCGAACCATGCTCACCAGCATCTAAGCGGACTCTCCCACTCGGATTCTTGTCACGAAACAGTATACCGACTGGGAGCAATCAGCCGCCCCATCGTGCCCTAGACCACGCGATCACCCCGCGGCAGCCGACATCCGATCTGACTCAGGCTCTACGGGCGGTTCGGAAGCCCCCGGAGACCGCGTCAAGAGTCGGTCCACCAGCCTGCATAATCGTGCAGACTTGCCGAGTGGAAAATGACGCCGGTTGTATCGCTGTGTGAGCGACCTTTTCGAGGCGTTCTAGCTCTCTCCGCTGGCCCGCTTGCCTGGCTGTGCTAGGTTCGGACTACCGACGCCGCGCGCTGAGCGCCGACGCCGGTTTCCTTCCGAACAACTTCAAACTGGAGAGGGCAAGATGACTAAGAGCACTCGAACGATCGCCATCGCCGCGGCCGCGATACTGACCGGCGCCGCACAGGCTGATCTGATGGGAACGGCCATGGATCTGCAGCTCGTCCAGTCCGGGTTCGCCGGTGACCTCGTTGGGCCGACCGGCGGATCGTACATCTACGGCGCGCTCGGCAGGTTTGCTCTAGACGAGACCGTCAGTTGGGATGCCTTGAGCCCGGCCTTTCATCCGTCGTTTGATAACTCGATCCTGCTGGACTTCACGAACTTCTCCTATTCGGCTTACACCGTCTTCGGGCCCTCTAGCAGCACGCTGGACATAACCAATCTCTTCGAGGACGTCGAGATCGGAAGCCCCGCGGTCTTCCTTCTCAGTGATCTAAACACGAACATCGCTCAGATTTCGAACACCTTCGGCAACGGCTTCAGTATCGCCTGGGACGTCGAGACGGTTCTCAACGACAATCCGGCGGCGCCGTCCGTCGTCGTTGGATGGAACTCCGAGCCGGTTCCCGCGCCCGGCGCGATGGCGCTCTTAGGTTTGGTCTTTCTGGATACGACCCGACGCCGCCGACGCTGAAGCGACAACGAAAACTCCTACTGTTGACGAAACGCTCGCGGACGAAAGTCCGTGAGCGTTTGTTTGTCATCGGTGGGCCGGAACGGTGCTTAGACAGTGGCGTGCGAGTCAGGTCCCGGACGTTGCGAGACGGACGTGCCGTGAGCCAGCAGCGCCGCCTCGAGATTAGCCACGCGAATCATCCCGGGAATCAGCAAAAGATCGACCAGTTGCCCGATAAAGAACAGTCCACCGGTCAAGAGCCAGATGATTCCGGTGATCCATCGTCCGGCATAGAACCGGTGGATTCCGAACACACCGACGAAGCCTAGACACCAAAGCAGATAGGCGATGCCCGCAGATTTCACCCCTGCAACCGGGTAATACGTCGGCGCGAGAGTTCCGCGTGGTGCAAGTGTCGCTTGCGCCGGCCCCGGAGTCTGCCGCCGCGCCACCACCTCAATGTCGGTCTTGACATCATCAGCACGTTGATATCGCCGGACCGGCTCCTTCTCCAAGGCGTGCAGCACGATCTCGTCAAGAGACCCGTCAACCGGCGCCCGTTGAGACGGCAATGGGAATCGCCCAATGGGCAACTCGCCCGTGAGCAACTCGTACAACACGACTCCAAGCGAATAAAGATCGGCCCGATGATCGACTTCGGTCGTCGATTCAATCTGCTCCGGAGCCATGTAGTGCATCGTCCCCATGATCTGTTGCGGCGCGGTCAGCGTGTAATCAGTCTTGCCGCGCGATACGAGCTTGGCAATTCCGAAGTCGGCAATCTTCACCCGCCCAATCTTATCTAGAAGAATGTTCTCCGGCTTGATGTCGCGATGAACGATCCCTTCCTCGTGCGCGTAGGCGAGCGCATCACACACCTGCCCGACTATCGCCAATGTCTTGCTCGGATCGACAGCGCCGGCGTTCATCACGTGACGCAAATTCGAGCCGTCAACATACTCCATGATGAAGTAATACAGATCGCCTGCCTGACCCGAATCGTGAATCGTCACGATGTTTGGATGTTGTAATCGCGCCAAAGATCGCGCTTCGCGGTCGAATCGCTCAGCGAAACTGGCATCACGATCAGGATCAGGCAGTAACACCTTTAAGGCGACCGGCCTATCCAGACTCTTTTGCCGCGCTTCATACACCGCACCCATTCCCCCCTGCCCCAATAGCCCAACGATCTGAAGCTGTGGAAAGTGCTCAGCAATGTCCTCCGGTGGCGGCGCGCCGATTGGCCCGGCTCGGCGAATCGTAGGATTGTCAGAAGGAAGATCGCTCATGTGCACATTATCTCTGCGTTCACTTATTCACTCAAGGGAACTACCCGAAAACCCGCCTGCGCAACCACCTGAATCTCGACACGAGCCCCGCCCGGCAAGCGCGACACCTCGACGCAAGCCCGCGCCGGATACGGCGGATCGAACCGCTGCGCGTAAACGTCATTGAATTCACCATACTGATCGAGACTGGTTAGGTAAACGGTCACGCTGATTACATCACTGAGCGCTGCATCTGATCGAGCCAGTTCCCGCTCAACAGCGTCGAGCGCTGTTTGGACCTCCTGGGTGAAGCT
>CBDUST010000094.1:0-13977 GCA_965369945.1 uncultured bacterium
TGTACACATCAATGTGTGCGAACTGAAAGGTCGGATGCTCCGCTGCAATCCAGCGCTTGCACCAATGAATAGCTTGGACATCAACATCAAACCCTACGTAGCGCTCGATGTTTTGATCTGAGCTGATCAACCCGATCGGCAAACGACCGGAACCGCAACCGATCTCAAGAATTCGACTATCGTTGTTGAGCCCGCAGTGTTCAGTGAGCCTGCGAACTTCACGCTCAGCAGATGCCACGAAGAATTCATTATCCCTGAACTGGGCAGTGCATTGGCGCATGTGTGCAGGAGGCAGACTTAGATTCCCCAGTTGAACTGACTCGTCGCATCTGTTTCCAGAACACGTTGCCGTTTTCAGCAGATGCTTCATGAACGTGACGATGGTCATAACGCGAATTAACTCCGAGTAGTCAAGAGGTCAGCTTCTAAACCTGGATCTTGTCTGGGCGACTCATGCCGCGGCAAGATCAACGCGCGCGTTTCTCAATAGGCCGTCCCAACGGTCATACATTGGGTGCTCGACGAGATGAGTCATGAACATCTTCTCTGTCCAGTTCGCCTCCCGGTCTCGCTTCGGTAGGCAGAACCGAAGTCCATATATTTGTGATATCTGGCGGTTGGCATGCGCTGAGTTGAATTCCGATATCGCCAAGCGCTCGCCGTTGTGATGAGCGCATGTATATCCAAGGATATCATCGAAGTAGCAATGCACTCGCGGCATGAGGAACTGATAGTCCGCTTGCAGGACGCCAAACGCCTGGACGGTGCTGGAATAGAAATCCAGATCGAACGACACGAATCCGATCGGCGCGGGCTTGGACTCCAAGAACTGGGCGACGGTCTTCTCGACCAGTCCAACAACAAGCTCAGCGCGACTCAAGCGTTGCTTGAGCTTCTGAACATCCATTGGGTAACCCGCTTCCGGCCAAAGGTTCGGCAAATCGCGATAATCCTCTGGCTTCGGAAGCCCCTGCGCGCTGTCAAAACCATAGACGTCAACCGTAACGGGGAAGTATTTCTCGATCCCCTCAGCCACGCGCTCAAGCGACAGCAAACCGTTCCCGCCCGCCACGCCGAACTCAAGCGCTGAAATTCGCTTCACATCCAGCGATGAAGCGAGGAACGCAGACTGCACCATCGCCCAGGTATAGGTAGGTCGAAGCTCACGACGCCCTTTCCTCATGAGTTGCTCATAGATGCCATTGAGGTACGGCAGAGCCGTGTCATGGTCGTCCAGATTCGGGATTCGACCGAGCGTTCGTACAATCTTATTCGTGACGCGCTTCAGCATTTACTGTGTTCCTAACTTACGCGGCCCAGCGATGTCCGTACTTGATCACTTCGTCGCGAGAGAGCACTCGAATTGGCGACGTTGGCTCGATATCGCGCAACCCCGGGTATTCCACGCTCTCGACATGGTTGTTTGCATCGTTGCAATTGGTGCAGATGCCCTGATTTCCGCGGATGCCCTGGATCACTTTCTTGTATTTCGCTGAGTGGATCATTCGACGCAGGTCGGGCGTGTCGTGAATGTTGCCGTACTTCAACGCTATATTGACGTCGAGGTTGCACGGCGTGCAGTCGCCGTTCCAGGCTACGATGACTCTGTTGTCCTCGGGGATCGTGCATGGATTTTCCGTCATATACGGATCTTTCATCACGCCGCCGTACGAGATAACGGATTTCATAATGACAGAATCGCTCAGCGGTATTCGAGGGAGCCAGTAGTCCAAATACGCCTGGCGATCGTGTTGATTCTCATCGGTCGTGACATGGACAAGGGCGGTCGTTGGGTGATCCGGTTGGTCAAACCAATACTCGATTTTGTCGCGTAGCGCGTTGTAGCGGTTCTTCCCGCGCTTCCCGTCGATGGTCAGGATCGCGCCACCGGGTCGCAACCGTTCAAAGGACTCGGAGTCCGACGAATCAATGCTCAGTCGCACAACATCGAAATGCTTCAACACGTCGATATTTTTCTTCGTCAGCAGCGAACCGTTCGTGTTGATGACAAGCTTGTATGATCTTCGCTTCGGTATTGAGCAAATCAATTCATCGAAGCGGGGGTGGAGCATTTGTTCGCCAAAGAAGCCGAAAGTCATAGCGGCGGCGTACTTCTGTGCGTTCTCGAGGCACAGATCAAACGTTGCTTTGGAGATGAATCCTTGCGGGCGGTCAAAACGATTCACGTCCTCGGACACAATCTTTCCACGGATAGAATGCGGGCAATAGCTGCAGGAGAAATTGCAGCGGTTGGTCATCTCGACGACCATCCTCAATCGTGCCTTACTCCGGGTGCGCCCTAAGGCGGTACTTAGGCGGCTCACCAACGAGCGCAGCTTCCGTGAACATGATCGGTTCACTCTTGATAGTCCTCTTGGCATCATCGCTCCCAGTCCGTTCGCTCTTTCTCACCGATCACTAGGCTGCAAGACGTGCAGCGTCTTCGAACTCGATGTAGCCGAGACGATTCATCGTCGTTGAAGCGATCTCGTGCAGACGCTGCTTTTGTGCGTCGGTCCATTGTTCGTAGTGAGGAAACTCTCCATCCACCTGCTTGTTGTATTTCATGCCAAGGATGCGAGACACCCCGCTCGGCTCGGGTGGCTCAATACCAACGAAATCGAATATCCTTCGGTACTCGCCCGTTCGCGGGTCGATCCACTGATCGAACTGAAGTCGAAGCGCGCGGTCAGTCCCAAGAGTTTCGGCCAAGTCTAGGAAATACTTGTTCTCCACGTGCCACAACCAACACGATTTCTGAAATGAGTCCCAATGCGCCCAGAGTTCATGCGCCGGATCTATCGGTAGCGGAACAAGTCGATATCGATCGAGTGGATTATCCAGATACCAACGACGCCGCATGGCTGAACGAACGACTTCCCCCGGATGTCGATGCAGATGCAGGAACTTCGCATTCGGCAGCATGTATGCAATCACTGGCGCGAAGAACTTCAAGAGTGTCGATTCTGCGTAGACTTCACCGTTTGGACATTCCCGCGAGATCAATCGGCGGCGAGCGCGTTCAAACAGCCTGCGATATCGATCCGGGCGGGTTTTCGCGTTTGAATACGACCGACGATATTCGCTCACCAGATTCGGTTTGGGCTCATGAAGTGCAGTAATCTTCGGCGAGAGATCTAGAAGTCGGATTATCGTCGACGTGCCAGCTCGGCCGGTCGAGAGTACGAACACACACTTTGCCGACCGCCAAGACTCGTCCTTGGCCGACGACGTCAGACGCAGGATCGGCAGGCCACGACATGAATCGGCAACAGTTGTCATTACAGATTCCGCATGACCGATCGCGCCGGTAACTGCTTTACGCAAATTGCTAGCAAGGCCTTCCATTTAGTCCACCTGCGAGTGCAAGGCTTGTTGAGTTACGTCACTGGAGCGTTTGGGTTTCCAACGCAACGGCCGAAACACTACTTCTCGCACTCCATGGTCGAAAATCGCCAAGAGTGCGACCGCAACGATCCCGGCCGGACCAACAACCAGTGCAAATGCCGTGATTGCCGGCGTGGTCGAACGCACAACGAATTCAAGTATCAGCACTGATATCACCGCAGCGCCGATCGCTGCAATCACGCTCGGCAACACCGCGCGTGCGATGCTACCGAAGGACAACTTGCACAGGAAACGAATGATCAGCAGTCGCACCAGGCCGCCCAGTAGCAAATAGGCGCCGGTACGCGCTACAGCGACTGCGATAATTTGTGTTTCGACCGATGCGTCTTTGAACGCAACTCCGCAGCCGGCGATGAGGCCGGTGAAAACGAGCGCCAACACCCAAGTTAGCGCCGCCAAGATTTTGGCGTATCCCTTTGCCAAGAGCAAGGGTCCCGAGAACACGGTCAGCGCTTTAGCCATCCCCATGAAGACGACGATTTTGAGAACGGCCGAAGCGGGCTCCCACTGCCTGCCCAACATGCTCATCAATTCGTCGCTGGACAGCGCCAGTATCGCCATCGCGGGTATCGTGAGGGTCGCGCTCAATCGCAGGCATGAAGCGACGGCTGCTCGCAACCTTTGCGGATCGTCTTGCAAACTAGAAAAATGTGGAAGCGCAACGATCTGAATCGATCTGGTCGTGATCTCCAGGAGAATATCGATCATGCGTTCACCCAGCCGATACAAGCCGACGGCGATCGGCCCAAAGAACAGTCCCATCAGAATCGCATCAGATTGGCCGGCCGTGTATACCCCGAGGTGCGAAAGGAAGACGCCGCCGCTGAAGCCGAACATCTCTCGCACACGACGCCAAGAAAAGCGAAACCGTGGTCGCCAGTCACTCACTTTCCACATGATGGCTGTGGCTAAAGCTGATCCGACCAGATGCTGAGCGACTAACGACCAGATGCCGTAACCATTCAGGGCCATGACGACGCCAATCGCACCGCCGACAATCGCCGAACCGCCGGAGAGAAGCGCCAGATTTCGGAAGTCCATCTTCCGTTGCAACAGGGCGTGTTGAACGACGGTCAATCCCTTGATGGGAATCGACAGAGACAGCACGATGATCACCGGTGCAAGTGTGGGTAGACCATTCACGCTCGCCCACCATTGACTTAGGGCGATACTAACCGCAATCAGAACGACTCTTGCCGCACCGATCAACCAAAAGATGGAATCGAGCTGTTCGCTGGATAGATCCTTGCGCTGAATGATTGCCGCGCCCATGCCTTGCGCGACGAGCATCTCGATGAAGATGATGTACGCCATCGCCATTGCAGCGATGCCGAAGTCCTTCGGCCCGAGGACGATCGCCAACACGAACGTCAAAAGCATAGCGATACCGCGCTGCGCTCCGGTCAGAACATACGCCCATTTGACAGCATGTCGGAATGTTGATTCTTCGTTCATCGATTGCGTGGGATTCAGTGCTGACGGAAAAGGGCGCTCGGCGCTACGTCAGCGCAGGCTTTCTATTCTCAATCGAAACGGGCAAGACGGGAGCCGTTGCGCCGGCGAGCGATTCAAGTTCCACGTTGAGGTGAATGAGGCGGTCGACCTCGTCCACCGATCGCCGGTGCAGGAACAATTGAGCCCACACTTCGGCGAAGAGCAGATGGCTTATCCATCCGCGTGTGGAATGTTTCAGAAGGTGATCCACCGCTCGGCGTGAAAGTCCGTACCAGTCTGCGATGAAACCGTCGTGGAAGAATGAGCCGTTCACGTTCAGGCGAGCCGCCACCGAAACGGGGAAGCCTTTCTTCGGCCGCTGCGCGAGACGAGCCGGCAGGTAGCGCGCGGCAACCTGTCTAATACACCATTTGTCCATGATGAACGGGTGACGCTGATCATGCATTGACCAGGTGCGCCGCAGCTTCAGTTCACCGGGCAGATTCACGGCGAGTCGGGCCAACTCGTGGCCGAGGAACGGGAATCGCGACTCAATCCCCCACGCCATCGCCAACCGATCGTTACGGTCCAGCAGCGTTGTCAGGTGCGGCTGCATCAGGCAAAGCGACGTGATCTGCTGCTCGCGCTCACTTCGGTCGCGGATGTGCCCGAGCATGGCCGCTGCTGTCGACATTCACAAGTTCTTCGTCGTATCTGAACACCAGCCGTCGCAACATCTCCGCTCGGTTCTCTGATCGTTTCGGGACGAGCACCCTGGCGACGCGCGGCAAACAGCGGTGCGCTAGATTCTGTAAACCGTGCAAAGTGTTGTGATAGACCTTTAGATACCGCCCCAGTGCCGCACCCGGATATCCCATGAAGTACTCATCACTACCTTCGCCCGTAAGCAGCACTTTGATTCCGTCGTGAGACGCATGCTGACTAACCAGATAGAAAGGAACCGAATTGGGATGGTAGATCACAGGCGCGTCGTTGTGATACGTCACAGCTGCAAGATGGTCGAGGAAGCGTTCATCCGAGACCGCGACAGTTCTGAGCTTCGCGCCAAGAAACGAGGCGAGACTCTGCGCATGCTCGTGCTCACTATCCCCTTGGCCATCCGCGTGGTACAGCTCCAAGTCCCGTTCGAGCCGACTCGCGATCGTAGCGATCAGGCTCGAATCCACACCGCCGCTGGCTAGACAGGCCACGGGCGCGTCACTAACCAAACGCATTTCGATACTGCGCTGCAGCGCTTGGTCCACGCGATCGATCAAAGTTTCATCGGACTCAATGGACAACTGTTCGTGCAGGTCGGGGTCAACGAACTCCGTCAGTCGGAAGAAGCGGTGCATCTTGGGTTGGGCTGTCCCGTTGAACACCACAACCTCGCCCGGCTGAACTCGATGTACACCGCGATATAGCGTGCGCGGCCCCCACGTGCCACCTTGGCCGAGGATCGCGGAGTCGAGCGCGCAAGCGTCCGCCTGAGCCTCACCGTGAATCAGCGCTTTTGTCTCGGACGCGAAGCGGATTTCGTCCTCTTGATTCACGGTGTAGTACAGCGGCTTGATACCGTGTCGATCGCGAGCCAGAATAAGTGTGTACTCGGTTCGGTCCCAAAGCGCGAGCGCAAAAAAGCCTTCGAACTGCCACAACGCTTCATCCACGCCGAATGTTGCCAAGTATTCCAGCAACACTTCAGTATCACCGGTAGAAGTAACGTCGATACCGCGCTCCTGAAGCTGAGACCGGAGCTGTTTGAAGTTATATACCTCGCCGTTGTAAGCCATGACGTACCGGCCGCAATGCGAAGTCATCGGCTGAGACGCACGCAGCGAAAGGTCGAGGATGGCTAACCGAACGTGAGCGAGGCCGATGCGATCATCCACATACAGCCCTGCATCGTCAGGACCACGATGTTGGATGCGTTCGCGCATGGCCTTGAGCTCACGCCGATCGATCGGCGCGCCAGCGAATTGGCGGATTCCGACTAGGCCGCACATCGCAATGGCGTCTCCCGTGTCGAAGACTGCAACTGAGAAGCGATGGACTTGGCGGTCTGCTCAGCCCAAGCTGCCGAAAGCAGCACACCGAGTTCGTACTCATACCGTTTGGGCGCCCCAAGCATCCGCTCGATGTACTTGCTGCGCACATTCGGTTCCGAACTGCGGGCCAAACCTCGGATCGCTTCCCGAACTGACTCATTCTGGACGAGCGCCTCGGCTGCAACGTCAGCGCCTTGGTCGGGCCCCACACGACGATTCCCGAGTCGATGGCCTATCTTTGTCGCAGCCAAGGTGAGCCTGCGTATCTGCTGTTTGATCTTTGCACCACCCGACCGGGCGTATCGCCGATCATTTGAGTAGCGAATCTCCCCCAGAGCCGGATGAATCTCGTGGATGAGTCTCATTTGGGTGCGACGGTGAGCGCGTTGGCTGGGCAATAGACTTCGGGTCCATTCGATGTGCGGCAGATGCAACAGGGGCTGCACCGGGTCATACCAACACGCCGACGCCGAAAGAACCGGTCCTCCCGCATTCGGCACCCGTTGCGAGAGGTAAAAGGCATCGCTCACCTCGCGCCAAGTGCCGGCTCTCGTGCGCAAATTTCGAAGCGCGCTCTTCGTAACATCCGCGGCTAAGAGTCGGCCGCGTATCCGTCCGAAGATTTTCTTCAAATCAATGCCCGACTTGAACAGTCTCGCACGTACCCAAAGTTCGTTAAGTGCTCGAGTACCGCGGAGAAAATCAGCTGGGCCATAGTAGAACCCCGACGCGCACTCCCCGCCTCCGCCACCGATCTGACCAGTGCGTAACGCTGACAACTTTTCAAAGGCCGCCGGCATCCATGCATGGCTACAGGCGTTGGTTGCGAAACCACTCCGCATAGCGAAGTCGTAAGCGTCCACTGCGATACTCGTTGGATCGATCTCGACCGGCACAATTCGATGCTGAATGTTGCACCGATCACATATCAGCTTCGCGATTTTGACATCGTCATCGTCATGCTCGCCAAGCGTAAACGCCATGCCAGGCGTAGCGCCGCCGTGCAAGCCGATGGCCAGCACAAGTCGGCTGTCCACACCGCCGGACAACTCCATCGCGTAGCCACGCTCGAAAGCGTCGGTGACCGTGTGTGTAATCGCTTTGACCCATTGTTCACCGCTCTTGGGCGGCTGCAACCGCACACGACCTGGCGTTTCCGCTTCAATACACGTCTTGACCACGCGAAGTCCGTCGCGATATCCATAGCTCAGTCTCTTTTGCGGGCGCAACCGGAATACGTCTTCGAAAATGCTATGGTTATCCAAGGTGTATCCAACCAGCAGTTGCTCAGCCAGGGCCTGAGTCGATAGCCGACTCTTGATCAACGCCGCGACCATCTCGGGGCGGGTGGACACAACCGGCCGACGACGACGATCGAAGCCGAAGTACAACGGACGCAGTCCATAGCGATCAATGTCGATTGTCCAACATGGTTGCTCGGGATCGGACGAGACGACCAGACGCAACCCGACGGGCTCCGGCCAGCACCCTTCAGTGATGGACAAGTCTTCGGTGTCGGATCTTTTGGCGATCGCACATTGCCCCTCGTAGGTGCAGATAATCATCTGACCGTTCTTGGTGGTGCGCTGCACAAGCTGCGGCGAATTGAGCGAACGAGCCAGGCATCGCCCCGCCTCGCTCGGATCAACCGGCGCCGTATCGCAAGGCGCGATCAATAGTTCAACCCGGCGAATCATGCCGCCCGCCTTTGCTGAACGTTTTCCAAGAAGCTCACTACTTCATCGAACATGCGGTCAACGCTGGCAAAAGCGCTGCTGAGGCGCTGTCGGATCAGTTGGCGATCCGAATTCCGAACGCGGTATCGCCCCATGATTCCCGAAATGATGTGATCGGCTCCGAGCGCTCTGGCATCAAACACGGCATGCTCCATGCCGACCGTACCGAAGACGCCGGAGGTTTTCTTGCTGTACGCGATCGCACAGACGGGAACTTCGCTGGACAATGCCGCGATACACGCATGCATTCTCGTACCAACAAAGAAGTTGCACCGGCTGATGATCCCTTTCGCATCGCACGCCGAACTTGGGTTGGGCAAGACGGTCGTGCGCTGGCGCCATTCGTTCGGAAGCATCCCATGTAGTGTCTCGCAGGCCCGCAGATCGGATTCCACGTGGAATCGCTCGACAACGACATGCGGCACCAGCAGAATGTGTGCATCTGCGTCGGCACCCAGGATTGAGGCGACCAGATCATGGAGCAACTGACGATAGTCGCAACACAAACCAAACTGATCGCGTACACACTTTGGTTCGTCGTTGAAAAGTAGTCCACTCACATTGATGCCGACCAGCGTCTTCGAGACCACGGGAATCTTCGTGGTCGTGGCGTCCACCGGAAGCGTGAATGCCATGTCCGCCGAGCGCTGCACCGATACGTCCGGCGCTAGCTGCTCGATCGTGCGACAGCCGGCCTGATCGCGACTCCACACCTGAGCGGCCGATCGAATCAGATGACCGGCTTCACCTGTGTGACCAGTATCAAACGGTCCGTAGGTTTGCGGGAGCAAGACGAACGGCGCATCGAACCGCAGGGACACGCGCTTCGGATAGACCGCGTACTTATATCGATACGGCCCGTACATCGTGGTGAAACTGTCGCCGCCCGATGCATCTAGAATCAGATCGGCTTGGCTGAGCACCCGACTCACCGGCCCGGACCGCGGTCCGCATCCAATGCGGTGTAGTGCATGTTCAACGTACAGGTTCCCGGGCTTGAACGGGTCGCGAGAAAGCGAGCAGCCAATCTCCTCGAACGAAATCGTCTGCGAGCCTTGATCTGAGGGCAACTGGACCTGCGAAAGTCGTCGCCCGGGTCGCCCGGAGAAAACGATCAGCCGGGCGTTGGGTAGTCGCTCCCGCAGACCGCGTAGTATCGAGAGCCCAATTGCCTCGACGCCGAGGTTCCCCGTATCCAGCGCGGCGCCGAATATGCACACGGTCACCGGCCGATCGATGCACAGCGACTCGGTGTCACCGATCGAATGTGACGACAGCGACATCCTTTGCGATGGATGGTTCATATTCATATCGTTGATGCAGTGAACGGTGCTAGCGGAAAATGGCTGGGCTTCGCCCCCATCGCGCGCACCGCGTGGCAGTGCCGACCTGGTCAACCAGCTCTTCTTCGATGGAGGGGCGCCTTTGCGGTCAGGCCAACCCTACTCCACCAGCTCCAGGAGATCGGCGTCGATCTCCAAACTCGTAGCGCGACCCAAGGCCGCGATCTGAAGAACGAGGCGGTCGATCTTCGACCGATCCTCGATGAGTCCTTCGATTCCGCTGAACGGACCGCTGACGACCCGAACACGCCGACCGACCTCGAGATACCGCGACGGGCTCAGTTCAGCCTGATTGTCCAATGCAAGTCGTATCTGTTTGAGTTCTTGGACAAAGCGCTGCTGATCGGTCACACAAATGGCGTTGGCAACGCGCTTTGTGGCGATGGCGAAGTACGTCGCCTCAACCGAACCATGCAGGAACAGATACGAGGCAAACAGCGGCTCCTGGATGATGCACTTTTGCCGACCGCGAAAGGAAACTCGATTCATCAAGGGCAGATAATGCTCGATCCCAGCCGCGAGTAACGCCTTGGCGAGGGCCTTTTCTTGTCGGGCCCGAGTGTGTAGGACGTGCCATAGGGGCGTCGGACTTGCCGGCTTCGAGGCGGATCGGGACCCAACAGCGGCGACCTCTACGTGCCGACTTCCGGTAGTAGGCCGGCCATCGCGCAATTCTTGCCTGGTCTGGATCGTGTCAACCGGCATCACAGCCCTCCATCCGGAGCGGGGAATCGCCCATACGGATCTCACCGCACACGGGCCTACCCAACAGCGCTTCCCCCCGAAATGCTGGGAAGACGTGACGCTGATATCGGGTACAGAGGTGCCACGGATTATCCGGGATGGGGCATTTCTATGAGAAGTAACACCTGGGAGGTAGTTTCCGTGGATCAAGGGCAAGACTCCGAGTAGTGGCTTCTCCATTGCCCATTCCGCCAATCCCTGATCGCTTATTTCCGCTTCGTGCTGAGGTAAACAACGTCCGGTAAAGTTGTCAGGAACGCCCTCGGTACTGGAAAACCTGGGATGCGCAGACCGACGACCACGATCCGGCATCGCTTCCGATAATGCGAGTCTGAGCGATCGCCGTTTGACTCTTGGCCGCTTTGACGATGGCATAAACACACGGCCGAATTCGTGGCCGCGACGATGACTGTGACGACATGAACGGGGACAATATCGTGAGCCGAACTCCATATCGTTGGCTGATTGTGTGCGCTACGGGATGGTTCGCCTTCTCCGCAAGTGTGACTGCGGGGCCGATCCACGAAGCAGCTCGTGTCGGCGATGTAAACGCCGTGTATCGTGAACTGCTCCGAGGCATTCACGTCGATCAACGTGATCAGAACGGGGCCGCGGCTCTACACGTGGCCGCGCAGCACGGCCAAACTGCTTGCGTCGAATACCTTCTGCGAGCCAAGGCCGATCCCAACACCGTTACCGATAAAGGCTATACGCCGCTGATGGCGGCCGCAGGCAATGGGAGTCTGGAGTGTTTGCGACAGCTCCTCCAGGCCGGCGCGACGCTGGAAGCAAAGTGCGACAGCGGAGGAACGGCCGTATCGGTCGCAGCTTGGTCTGGTCAACCGCTCTGCCTCAAAGAATTGCTACGAGCCGGTGCTTCCGGGCACGCCAGGGATCGTCGTGGTTTCACGCCGTTGATGCTTGCCGCAACGAGCGACGTCGCCTGTGTCGATGCACTTCTTGAGCATGATGCCGACATCCGCGCCCGCACCCCCGAGGGAGACACGGCGATGGCGATCGCCGCCTGGGCCGGGAACGCCGCCGCGATGAAGTTGTTCGTGGACGCGGGGATCGATCTTGATGCATGGGATGAGGATGGCGAATCGCTTCTGACACGGGCGGCTCGAGAGAGCACCATGATCTCGATGCGCAGTCTGATCGAGGCTGAAGCCGAGGTCAATCAACCCAATAAACGCGGAGAAACAGCGTTGATGCTCGCGGCAGCACGAGGTGAAAACGAGGCTGTTGAACTGCTACTGCGACTTGCGGCGAACATTCACGCCACTTCGACCACCGGGCAAACAGCGCTCATGTACGCGGCGCGCAACGGATCACTAAACGCTCTGAAGTGCCTACTCACCGCGGGCGCTGATGCTCACGCCAAAAACAGCAAAGCTCAAACGGCCCTTATGGCCGCGGCACAGGGCGGACAAACCGCCTGTCTGGTAGCTCTGTTCGAAGTCGGGGCGGATGTGAACGCGGTCGATCAAGACGGCCGGACAGTACTGACTATGGCAACGGACAGCGGCGAGGCTACATGTGTCGATGAGATTCTTCGCCGCGGCGGAGATTTGGAAGCTTGGGACGGCCAGGGCGAAACGCATCTGACTCGCGCCGCCCGCCAGGGTGCTGTCGATATGTTCTTGTCGCTGTTCGAGTCCGGCGTCAACATCGATGCCCCCAACATCCGCGGAGAGACACCACTGATGTTGGCGGCGGGCTTCGGCTCAGTCCAAGCCGTCAGAGTGCTGATCGAGAATGGCGCCCAGATCGAAACCACGTCCAACGACGGCCGAACAGCACTGATGTACGCTGCGAGAAACGGCGAACTGGAGTCGTTGCAGTACCTACTCTGGTTCGGTGCCGATCTTGAGGCCAGAAGTGAATTCCACGGAACACCGCTCATGGAGGCGGCCTTGGGCGGATACGCAGATTGCGTCAGTGCGTTGTTGGAGGCTGGGGCGGATGTAAACACACGCAACAATCGCGGATACCCGGCGTTGATGGCGGCGGCAGCCAGCGGTGACACGCAATGTGTCGAGCTGCTCATTCAAGCCGGTGCGGACCCGCAGGCGTGGGACGATGAGGGTGAGTTCCCGTTGACGCGGGCCGCCAGAGATGGTGCGATTCCAGCGATCCGCGCGTTGATCGACGTGGGTTCTAATGTGAACGCCGCAAACTCCAGCGGTCAGACCCCGTTGATGCTGGCGGCGGGCTTCGGCGGCGCCGAGGCCACCAAACTGCTTATACGCCTCGGAGCGGACATCGACGCTCGATCAGACAGCGGAGACCCCCCACTGATATTTGCTGCCCGACATGACGCGGTGGAATCACTGCAATATCTTCTCAGCGCCGGTGCGAATCCGGACGCAAAGGATGACCTCGGCAATACGGCATTGATGGCGGCTACGGTGAACGGCCACGTTGAGAGCGCGATTGCATTGATCGACGCCGGCGCACCATTGGAGACCAACAACTCCAGTGGACACACCGCGTTGATGCTCGCGGCCGCCGGCGGCGACACGATGATCCTCTCGCGTCTGCTCAAGGCCGGCGCCTCGACCGCGACACGAACCAACCGCGGCGGAACCGCACTCATCGCAGCGGCCCTCAACGGCAAGCGCAGGAGTGTACAGTTGCTCTTGTCAGCCGGAGCCGACGTCGAAGCCAAGAGCAGCAGAGGCTATTCGCCGTTGATGGCCGCCGCGCGGTACGGCGACGCCAACTGCGTGAACCTGCTGCTCGCGGCCCACGCCGAAGTCCAGGCCGAGAACTTCAACGGACAGAACGCGATCCAGCTCGCAAAACAACGACGTACGAGCGATCGCGACCGCAAGCCGATCCTCGAAATGCTGACTTCGGCGAGGCTGGCTCAGAAGGTCGGCTTTGAATGGACGACTGCTGACGGATCGCAATAGCGTTCGCCATGGCGTACGCCGGTGCGCCGCTTGCTTCGAAATCCTCACAAGCAATAGCGTGGCTCTTCACATACGTGGATCGGCGACGTCCTCTAGCGGGCGCTGCGCACCGCAATCGAGCCATCGAACTCATATTGCTCGCCATTGCCGCACAAAGCATCTAGAGCAGTTTCAATGCTCTTGTAGCGTCAGGGCATGGCAGAAACGGGCTAAAGTAGCTGCCTCAAGCCCGGTATCATCCCGAGTCAATCGGAACCTCGCCCGTGCGACGGTCCGGTGGCACGGGCATCCTGCCCGTGCAGATGGCACGCCCTGATAAGTCGCACGGGCAGGATGCCCGCGCCAC
>CBDUST010000095.1:0-13961 GCA_965369945.1 uncultured bacterium
ATTGTAAGTCTCCTGGCAAATCGTTTTGCTCTTTTGGTCGTCACGCCGAGTCCGACTGAGGGCGCGGCGGGTTGTGTCTCACTGGTATATTTTCGAGTATCAAGTAGAGCTTGGGCATAGGCGCGTCGATCGGTCGGAAGCAGCGCGGTCACCCAAGCGTCGCAGCACAAGTCTGCCTCTTCACGCAACCGCTGGCGAACAAACCACACGACTGGATTCCACCAGTACAGCCAGCCAACGACAAGCTCCGCCCAACACACCCAATGGTCGCGACGGCGCAAATGCGCTAGCTCGTGGTAGACGACCGCCTGTCGTCCCGCCTCATCAAGCTGCTCCCATAACTGTCGCGGAAGGATCAGATAGACATGCCGACCACACCAAAGCATCGGTGAGACTGCTCGGTCGGTCATCAATGTCAGCGGCGCCCGGCGAAGTTCAAGTTGCTCAGACGCCGAGGCCACCATATTTACGACGGACGGTGGGGCCAGCTTCGCGACGCGGACCATCTGCATGGACCGTCCGATGCGTAAGACGGTCACGATCAGCAGCAGCGCTATGCCACCAATCCAAAGAAACGCCGGGATGGGCGGCAGCCCCATCACCGAATCACGAATACCCACTGCGTACCCAGCCCAGCGGTTTAGCTCGCTCTGTTGGGGCTCTGCGCGCGAGACGGCGATTCCCTCGGCCTTCGGGATGTTGACACCAGCCAACACTGGGGCAGGGCTCGGAATCCGTTGAACCGGCGGAGCGGCCCCGGGGATGTGGGGCATACGCGACTTCGTGGCAGTCGCAGGGAGGACGGACTTGCCAACAAGCGGGTTCCCCGGGGCAACGCTCCGGTCCGGTTCAACGAAAGAGTCTCTAGGTAATACACTCTCGCGAGGTTGAGGCTGGGTGTAAGGCGCAGAGGGGACTACGTGCGGCTCATGCGACGCTACCTCCGTGAAAGGCACGGTCGGCGATGGCGATAGGAATGCAAGCTCTGGCACCGGCAATTGAGAGAGAAACGGCGCCGCAGCGAAGAAACCTAGCACGATCAGCCACAGCGTATGACGGGTTGACGGTCGGCAAGGCACCCACCGGCAAACGACCGCCACCACGATCGCCAGTGGGATCACCGCTAATGCTCCCCGCCATAGCAGATCAGTTGAGACCAGATCCAAGGTCATCTCCTCTAAGACCGCGGCCGACGCTGCGGTTTCGCTTCCAGCTCATCAATTACGTCTTGCAACTCAGTAATTTCATCTCTGGTGAACTTCCCCTCACGGATCAGTTGCAGGACCAACGGCCCGGGCGAGCCGTCGTAAAACGACTCCAGCACCGCATCCAGCCTCGTCCTGGAGACCTTGTCGCGGGTGATCTTTGGTCGATACACATACGCCAGATCCGATTTGTCGCTCGTCACGCAGCCTTTTTGTTCCAGCCGAGTGAGGAACGTCAGCACTGTGGTGTAAGCCAGCGGCCTGCCGTGCTCGTGAAGATTGTTCATCACTTCACGAACTGTGGCCGGACCGTGCTCCCAGAGCGTCTGGAGCACTTCGAGTTCAGCTTCACCGATGTCAGCTTCACGGGGGCTCATGGTGGGACTCGCGGACGTTCGCGGGCAAACCTACTACAACAGTCGTAGCACTCTACTACAGGGGTCGTTGGTCGTCAAGACTTTTCTTGGGAAAGTTGCAGGCGTGATTTCGCTCCTCCTTTGTACCGCCGACTCTCGCCGAGGTAACTCCGCAAATCTGGGGCAAATCAGCCGAACAAAACCGCTCGGGCCAAGCCAGATAGCTGCTACAGCGCAGCCTCCTCCTAGATCTAGGATTCGCCAGGGCTTGTAAAGTGCCGCCATTCCTAAGGTTTTGTCATTTCATCTGGTATGACGTGCCCCACCACCCCCATCCGGGCGGTTCCTTGCACCAACACATGGGAAGGATCATCTCAGCGAGCGCAGCGAGAAACACTCAGGTATTCTGCATGGGGTGTCGTCGCCCGGGCGAAGGAATCAACTGCCCCTAGGTTCTCCTGGGAGACCATGCTCGCGGCCTACTGCACCGACAGCCTAGACCCCCTTCGTTTGCGGTACGATTGGAGTCTGTCCATGCCCCTCCTGTTTTGATGTTAAATGCGCGCAACGGGATCTGTAGCTACGTGCAACGGGAGATTGCATCGCCACGATCGCTACCAGTTAGGTCTTTGGACGTCAACTACGCAGGCGTCACCTGAGCAGTGGACATCCGTTCAACTAACAGGTTGTCACGGCGAGTGTTACGTCATACGGATCCCGGACAAAAGCGCCAATGACAATCATTACATCGTCTACGCTGGAGACAATATAGGAGAGCAAGACGCGCTGGGGTTCGGCAAGTCAAGTTGACAAGACGAAGTCCAACTACCATGATCTAGCCGTAGTTGAGAGTTCACTTACCTGAAGATAAGGAAACAAACAATGATCAAATGCAAGCTCGTAAACTTGGCTTTGTGGAGCACAGTTGTTTTGGGAAGTATCTTCGCGCGTGCTACTGCAACCCCGGGAGACTGTCTTAACCTTAGATATACTAACTGCTGTGCCGGGATCCCCGGCTTCTGCCAAAACTTCATTGGTTGTGGTGTGTGCTGCGGGATAGCGGTAACGAATGATGCTCTATTCGTACTTAGGAGCGCCCCAACTGGATGGAGCGCGGACCATCTATTCGGTGTAGACCAGTCAGGACCGCAATGCATTTACTACCCACCCAAGTGCAATTTGCCAGCTGGCGATTGCGATTTCGAGTCCTTCTCGATTCAGGTATACTGCATAGGCTATACATTACCCGGCGGAAGTCCAAACTGTCCCTAGGACTTCTTAAGCGTGATCTTCCCGCGCGGTTGGGGGAAGAGCGTCTGCTGTTTCTCGTCGCTGTCTCTAGTTGAGGTAGGCAAATGCGTTGTTTCAACGTCCGTCGCTTGTTCTTGCTATTGGCGATTCTTGTAACCAATACACTGCTGAACCCAGCGTCTGCCGAGCCACAGGTAACTCCCAAAGAACCGGCTAAATTGCCGCAGGCTCAGCGGAGATCTGCAACACCACCTCCGAAATACTGGCTTCCAATCCCACCCGCCATTGGCCGTGCTGAGATACTCACCTACGCGTCCATACTGAAGCTGGATGACAACCAGATGGCAGTGTTGCTGGTTCTCTACGACGAATACCGCGAGAAGGACGTGCAACAACGTAAAGAATTGATTCCACCACTCTCGGACCGATCAACGGTCCTTCTTGCCGATCGCGAGGCGCTGGGGGAAATCCCTCATGCCGAGGAGTACGCCGCCCTGATCCAAGAATGCAGGCGCACGGCCACCGCCTTGGCGAAGTTGGACGATGCGTTATTCGGGGAGCTCGAGTCGGTCCTGTTGGGCGAGGATCAACTGCCTTTGCTTGACCGTGTGCGCCGGATGCGCGATCGCACTCGGTGGAATCATTTCCCCAGTATCTACCCTCTAGGTCGGATCGATCTGACACTCCTGTTGTCAGGGCTTGACGGGCTTGATGAGTTGAGTGAGTCAGTGCAAGAGGAATTGGACGAGCTTATGGCCGAATACGACCGACAAATCACGGCACTCAGTCAACAGAGATACAAAGCTGCCGTGAAGTCCAATGTCGGGGTGCCGATATTGAAGGCTCCCTTCAAGTCAGTGCCGGTGGAGACCGACAGTGAATCGTTGGAAATACTGGCGGCGCAATACGAGGAGGTTCTTAAGAAGGTAGCCCGTCTCAACCGCGCCTATATCCGTCCGGCGAAACGGATTCACACACGCAACCGCGAGTATGTTGCGACGTTGGTCGCCCTTTTGCCAGAGGTAGCCGGATCTGAATTGCAACGCCGGTTCCGCGAGCAAGCCTACCGTTCGATCTATCCGAACCCCTTCGATGTCAGTCAGCTTCTGAAAAACGCCCTTCAGGTTGAAGGTATGACGACTGAGCACCGGCAGATCGTCGAAGCTACGGCGGCTACATATGCCGAGCGCAACGATCAAGCTTGCCGGGACATGGAACGTCGCTACTTAGACTGGCGAGAGTTGATCGGCCAAACGAACAGCAACCCTCGCGATGAACTGGAAGCTTACGAGAGTGATATGCGACGTTTCGATAATATGCGGCAGAAGGCTTCTGTGAATGCGATCACCCTGCTCAGAGCGACACTATTCACAGAGCAGTTCGAAGAAATCGCGTTGATCGTCCTTGAGATTGAACAACGCTTCTCGATCGCCGAGGAAAATAGAGAGCGACGTCTCTTCCGATCATGAGCGCTGTGTCCTCAGCGATCCGGGCCTTGCGATTACTCCGTCTCAATTTCCGAAAGCGGGACCGCTGACAACGCCTCGTCATCGCGCAAGTCGTGTGCCCGGCCGTTGCGACGGGTCAGTTCGTGTGGGGTGTGGCTCATCGGGCCGCGCTGGGGGACGCCTCGGGGCAGCGGCTCGTTGAACGTTGCTCGTATCTTGGCCACCAGTTGCGCCGCGGTCAGTTTTTTGTCGGCCGGCTCGACCGCAAGCACTCGTTCCGCCAGCTGACGGTGTTTGCGCATCTCTTTGATTAGCTCACGCTTGGCCAGCCCCGGCCCCATGATGACGATCCGGTCGGCGAATCGCATTGCATCGACAATCCGCTGGTAGTACCGGTGTTTCTCTTGCTCACGGCGGTGCTCGTATCGTTTGACCGGAGCGCTGTGCAGCTGCCCGGGCATGGCCGGGCCACTTCCGGGGGTCGCCTTGTGCCGAGGTTCAACGTCTGATTCGATCGTTAGGACTTCCGGTGCAGCTTGATTCTCCAGAACGACAAGATGAGCTTTGGCGTGATCAATCCAGACCCCAATCCGTTTGGGCATATCGCGTCCCTCCGATTTGTTGCAACTGGTGCGTCCGTGTTCGTCGACTCCGTTGAACCGCTGGTGGGCAGATCGGCACATCGAATGCGCGCACCAACCGCAGCGTGGACCGCACACTGTGGCCTTTGCGTAGATAGTGATGTCCCCCGATCCCCCACCGCCCCCGCGCAATCCTGCGTTCGATCCATGACCGCATACGCTTCATTGTAGCGACCTCGCCTCCAGGCTGATAGCGTCATTTGGCGGATCCAAGCGGCTGGCGAAATCCCCCTTCTTGCGTCGTCAGCCCAATCCAGCAGCCGTCTTGTCCATAAGATCACCGGGCCTGGCACAGATGTGCCTCCTCGCTATTCTTTCGCGCCCTGCGACAGATCATCGCCCCTCACCGCATCAGGAGACTTCCCATGTTCCAACTCATGCGAGTCATCGCGGCCCTGATCGTTGGACACGCAATGGTGTTCAATGCAACCGCTCAGTAATCTTCAACTCCCGTCCGATCAGACGAGGCGGGATCGACGACCAATTGCTCACCGCAAGAATCGATGACCTGGAGCGCACCGTTGATCAGCTTCAATCAGCGAACAATGACGAGTGGCTCACAACTAGACGGGCAGATGAAATTCGCGCGCTTGTACACGATGTGCTGACCGACGCTGATACCAGAAGCAGCCTGCTCCAGGACGGGATGAACGCGGGTTGGAACAAGGGGTTCTTTCTGGGCAGCGTTGACGGAAATTTCTTGCTGAAGGTGCAGGGGCAGTTACAAGCTCGCTTCGCCTACAACGCGCAGGACAATGGCCCGGACGACGACGACCGCTGGGGTTTTGAGAACCGCCGCACGAAACTCATCTTCAGTGGCAACATCATCGATCCGAGTTGGCACTACAAGATTCAGACCTCAGCCGGCAGAGATGGTAGTGGTTTTGGCTTACAAAGCGCATTCATCGCCAAAGAACTCGGCGACAATTGGACGCTTCGCTTGGGCCAGTTCAAGCCGCCGTTTATGAGGGAGGAATTGACGTCCAGCTCACGTCAGTTGGCTGTCGAACGATCATTGGTCAACGAGGAGTTCAACCAAGGCCGTTCGCAAGGCGTGGAACTGGCCTACGGCGATGATCAGTTCAAAGCAGCTGTGATGCTCAATGAAGGCTTTGATCGTAGTAACTCGCCGGCATTGGCTGAGGATACTGAGTTTGGAGTCACCGCGCGCGTTGAAGCGCTGCTCGCGGGGTCGTGGGGCCAATACAAGGATTTCACAAGCTGGCCGGAGGAAGCCACCGCCGTCATGATCGGGGCAGCCGTTCATTATGAGCAAGAAGAGTTTGGCACGGGCGACGGACTCTTCATTGATGCCGATGGGGATGGTCTTGACGACACACCCAACGACGACGAAACGCAGACGTTTACGTTCACAGCCGATGTATCGCTCGAGTTCGGCTCAGCGAATGCGTTCGCAGCCGTGGTGTATCGCGATCTTGACAGTGACGCAGGAACACCGAGCAACTCGGCGTCGTTGTGCAAGGCGGCGTGTTCCTAACGAATGACTGGGAAATCTTCGCACGCTACGAATGGGGCGATCTTGACTCTGCAGGCGTCGATGACCTCAGCGTCATGACGTTCGGCGTCAATCGATTCTGGGCCAAGCACGCACTGAAATGGTCGATGGATGCTGGAATCGGTCTCAACGAGATCGCCGAACCTTGGAGTTCAAGCGGCGCCAGCTGGCGCACCGACGGCGCCGGCCAAGACGGCCAGATCGTTCTTCGTAGTCAGATGCAGTTGTTGTTCTGGAGCTGGTGGCACGGACATCTTGCCCGTGAGCCAGTGGCACGGACATCTTGCCCGTGCCACTGTCATTTCAGACAAAGCTTAGAACAACCCGGCTTCAAGCTTGGCGGCTTCGGTCATGCGATCGGGTGTCCAGGGCGGTTCCCATACCAGCTCGACATGCGCGTCGCTCACGCCGTCGACCGACTTGACCTTCGCCTCGACCTCCGGCGGCAGCGTCTCCGCCACGGGGCAGGCCGGCGTCGTCAACGTCATCTGAACCGTCGCCACCCCAGCCGCATCCACCTCTACCTTGTAGATCAACCCGAGATCGTAGATGTTCACCGGTAGCTCCGGATCAAAGATCGTTCGCAACACCTCGACGATCAGGGCCTCGGTCGCCTGGGCATTGAGATTATCAAGCGGTGATCCTTCCACGGGACGACTCCGGCAATTCTATTCAGTGGTGACCGTCTGCGCTTGACGATCCAGCGCGGCATTGAGCGTATGCCAAACGAGGGTTGCTCACTTCACGCGGGCCGGAAAACGCCGAACACCGCCCAACGCTTCAAGTTTCCCTAGCGCCGGACCATTGTCACTCACCACCGATTCGCCCATCACAAGTCGGCGAAAGTTCTCGAACAGTGCCTTCGCCTCGGAGATACTCTTGCCCTTGATGCTCTGGGTCATCAGTGATGCGGCTGCGGTCGAGATCGCGCAGCCGGAGCCTTCAAAGGCCACGTCCGAAACCACATCATCGTCGATCGTCACATACACCGTGACTCGATCGCCACACAACGGGTTGTATCCGTTGGCCTCGCCGTCGGCGTTCTCGATCCGTCGGAAGTTGCGCGGAGAACGGTTGTGGTCGAGAATAAGTTCCTGGTACAGATCCTGAAGCTCATTCATTGGCCGAACACTTCAAGTGCCTTGTGGATGCCCGCCGCCAGCGCGTCGATGTCTTCGGTCGTATTGTAGAGCGCCAGGGAGGCCCGGGCCGTGGCCGAAAGACCGTATCGCTCCATCACCGGCTGGGCGCAATGGTGCCCGGTCCGCACGGCGATGCCGTCCTGATCAAGGATCGTTCCCACATCGTGAGGATGAATGTCGCCCACGAGAAACGAAAGGACCGCAGCTTTGCGTTTGGCCGTCCCGATCAATTGAACTTGCGGTATCGCCGCGAGGGCAGCCGTCGCATACTTCAACAGGTCGTCTTCGAGCGCCCCGATCGCCTCCATGCCGATCTGTTGGAGATACTCGACCGCGGCGCCCAGCCCGATCGCCCCGGCGATATTGGGCGTGCCCGCCTCGAATTTGTGCGGCACGGCGTTGTAGACCGTCTTTTCGAAACTCACCGACAGGATCATCTCGCCCCCGCCTTGATATGGCGGCATCGTTTCGAGCAAGTCATGTCTGCCGAACAGCGCGCCAATCCCCACCGGGCCGAACATCTTGTGACCGGTCAGGGCGAAAAAGTCGCAACCGATCGCTTGAACGTCGATGGCCAAGTGCGGCGCAGCTTGAGCACCGTCGATGAGTACGATCGCGCCGCAGCGATGTGCCGCCTCAGTGATTTCCCGAACCGGGTTGATCGTCCCTAGCGCATTGGAGATATACGTCATCGCGACGATTCTTGTGCGCGGATTCAACAGGTCTTCGTATTGCTCAAACTCTAGTTCGCCGGCATCATTGATCGGCGCAACACGAAGTCGAGCGCCGGTCTGTTCGCACAGCAACTGCCACGGCACGATATTGGAGTGATGCTCCATGGTGGAGATCACGATCTCGTCGCCGCCCGTCAGCGTGGATCGCCCGTAGGCCTGTGCGACCAAATTGATTGCTTCCGTTGCGCTGCGTACGAAGATTATTTCCTCGGGTCTGGAAGCGTTGATGAACCGCTGCACCTTACCGCGGGCCTGTTCATACGCCTGCGTCGCTTGCACGCTGAGTGTGTGAACGCCACGATGGATGTTGGCGTTGGTTTGCTCGTAGTAGTCTCGGACCGTGTCGATAACAGACTGTGGCTTTTGGGAAGTCGCCGCGTTATCGAGGTATACCAACGGCTTGCCGTTGACTTTCCGCTGGAGGATCGGAAAGTCGCTGCGAACTTGCTGTACGTCAAACATCGGCCCGCCGTTCGTTGAGCCTTCCGCCACAGCAGCATGCGCGGCGCTCGTTGTCATGAGAATCCCTGCAACTGTTCACCCTGAGGCAATCGCTCCAGGAGAATCTGCTGAACCTGTGCGCGAACCGGCTGCGGTTTGATTTTCTCAAGACTCTCGTTGGCAAACGCGAAGACGAGCAAACTCCGCGCGGCCTCGGCCCCGATACCTCGGGCCCGCAGGTAGAACAGCGCATCTTCATCAAGCTGGCCGATCGTCGCGCCGTGCGTGCATTTGACGTCATCAGCCAGGATCTCCAGTTGGGGCTTCGTGTCCACGCTCGCACTATCTGAAAGCAGCAGATTCATGTTCGTCTGCTTGGCATCGGTCTTCTGGGCGTCCTTGTAGACGATGATCCGCCCGGTGAAAACACCGCGCGCGCTGTCATCAAGAATTCCCTTGAAATGCTCGCGACTATCGCCGTGCGGCTGACGGTGTTCCACACGCAAATGATTATCCACGTGTTGGGTGCCGGCTGGAACATAAAGCCCGTTGAGTGTGCAATCGCACCCCTCACCATCGAGCACAGCATTGATGTTGTTGCGGGCGATCTCAGAGCCGATCGAGATTGTGTGGGACGACACGGTGCTGGAGCGCCGCTGATACAGCTGTGTCGTACCTACGTGATATGCCTGGGTCGATTCACGCTGAACCTTGTAATGATCGACAAAGGCTCCTTCGCCAACGGAGATTTCCGTAACCGCATTGGTGAAGTACACGCCCTCGCCGAGTCCAACATAACTTTCGACAACCGTAAGCTGGCTCGCTTCCTGAGCAACGATCAGACTGCGCGGATGGGCAACGATCGGCTCCACACCCGGCGTCATGATGAACAAGAGATGGATCGGCTGCTCCACAACGACGCCCTTGGCGATGTGCACATACGCGCCGTCTTCCATGAGCGCTGTGTTGAGCGCGGCAAAGGCATGGTTCTCGAACGAAGCGTAGCGGGCCAAATGCGCCTCGATCGACGATGGATTCTCGCGCAACGTCTCCGCCAAGCTCGCAATCTGCACACCCTCGGGTAAGTCATGGGTCGATGAGATATCTCCGGCAAAGACACCGTTGACAAAGACAAGCCGATGGAATTGCGATTTCGGGAACGTTTCAGCGGCAATCGCCCGTTCGTCCACATCAACACCGCACTCAACCACGGATCGAAACGCGGTCTTAGCGATTCGCGAAACGTTGGTGTATCGCCAATCTTCGTGGCGAAGTGTCGGGAAGCCCAACTCGGCAAACCGGGCCATCGCTTTGGTTCGCAACGTAACCATCGCCGCCCCACCGGCTGGATTCGATTCGGCTTCCAGGGCCGCGAATGCCGACCGATAGATGTCCTGTTCTTGCACGAGCTCAACCATGAAATTGAACGTCCATCCCTAAGAAGCCGCCGCGGCGGGCCTGATCGACTGATCCGCCCAAGCGTACCCTCTCTCCTCGAGTTCCATTGCCAACTCTTTGCCTCCGGTTTTGACGATTCGGCCGTCAACCAGGACGTGGACGAAATCAGGCACGATGTAATTCAGCAGACGTTGGTAGTGGGTAATAAGTAAGAACGCACGATCCGGGCTGCGCATCGAGTTCACGCCGTCGGCAACGATCTTCAGCGCGTCGATATCCAATCCCGAGTCGGTCTCATCAAGGATAGCCAGCTTTGGATCAAGCGCCGCCATCTGGAACACTTCGCCGCGTTTTTTCTCGCCGCCGGAGAACCCTTCGTTGACGGAACGCTTCAGCAGTTGCTCGTCCATATCGACGATCCTCATCTTCTCTTTCACAAAGCCGAGGAAGTCGGCGGCGTCCAGCTCCTCCTCACCGCGATGCTTGCGGATCGCATTCACCGCCGCACGGAGGAAGTAGGCCGTACCTACGCCGGGGATCTCCACCGGGTATTGGAACGCCAGGAACACACCGGCGCAGGCGCGTTCGTCGGGCGCCAACTCCAGGAGATCGCGCCCTTCATAGAACACTTCGCCTTCAGTCACCTCGTAGGTATCGCGCCCGGCCAGCACTTGCGCCAGCGTGCTCTTGCCCGAGCCATTGGGACCCATCATCGAATGCACCTCGCCGGCGTTGATGGTGAGGGTAAGGCCCTTGAGGATCTCGTGACCTTGGACGTTTACATGAAGGTTTCTGATCTGGAGCATGTGAATCGAACTACGCCTTTCTGTTTTCTCACCCCGTGGATATTCATCCACGGCTAGGGAAGATACTGCACCACGTTGCGAATCAGCCGACGCTGCCCTCTAAGCTCACTTCCAGAAGTTTCTGCGCTTCCACCGCGAATTCCATCGGGAGCTCTCGGAACACTTCCTTGCAGAAGCCATTGACGATCATGGAGACCGCGTCCTCGGTCGAGATCCCGCGCTGATTGCAGTAAAAGAGCTGATCCTCACCGATCTTGGAGGTCGTCGCTTCGTGCTCCATCTGCGCGGTGCTGTTCTTGACCTCGATGTATGGGAACGTGTGGGCGCCGCACTTGTCGCCAATCAGCATCGAATCGCACTGGGTGTAGTTTCGCGCCCCGTGCGCACTCTTGGTGATCTTGATCAACCCCCGGTAGGTATTTTGCCCGAACCCAGCGGAGATCCCCTTTGACACCACGTTGCTTCGGGTGTTCTTGCCGATGTGGATCATCTTGGTGCCGGTATCCGCCTGCTGATGATTGTTGGTCATCGCAACGGAATAGAATTCACCAACGGAATCGTCTCCGATGAGAATGCAACTGGGATATTTCCAGGTGATCGCCGAGCCGGTCTCAACCTGCGTCCAGGAAATATGCGAGTTTCTCCCGAGGCACTTTCCTCGCTTGGTCACAAAGTTGTAGATGCCGCCCTTGCCGTCTTTATCGCCGGGATACCAATTCTGGATGGTGGAGTATTTGATCGTTGCATCGTCGAGCGCCACAAGCTCAACCACGGCCGCGTGAAGTTGGTGCTCGTCCCGCATGGGAGCCGTGCATCCCTCGAGATAACTGACTTTGCTGCCCTCTTCCGCCACGATCAGCGTTCGCTCAAACTGCCCGGTCGAGATCGCGTTGATCCGGAAGTAGGTCGAGAGATCCATCGGGCACTGAACGCCCTTGGGGATATAGACGAACGAGCCGTCGCTGAAGACTGCCGAGTTCAACGCCGCGAAGAAGTTGTCGTTATGCGGGACGACGGATCCGAGGTATTGCTGCACCAGTTCCGGATGCTCATGCACCGCCTCGGAGAATGGGCAGAAGATGATGCCGAGTTCGCCGAGCTTCTCCTTGAAGGTGGTCGCGACCGAAACGCTATCGAATACGGCATCGACCGCGACGCCCGCCAGGATCGCACGCTCTTGCAGCGGGATGCCCAGCTTTTCGTATGTCTCCAACAGTTTCGGATCAACATCGTCGAGGCTTTGGGGGCGATCCTTGTCTTGTATGGGAGCCGAGTAGTAGACGATGTTTTGATAATCGATCGGCGCATAGTGGACATTGTGCCACGTCGGCTCGGTCATCGTAAGCCAGTGGCGGTAGGCCTTGAGCCTCCACTGGAGCAACCAATCCGGCTCGTTCTTCTTGGCGGAGATCAGACGAACAACATCCTCGCTCAATCCAGGCGGCAGGCTGTCCGCCTCGATGTCGGTGGAAAACCCGTACTTATACTCCTGGCTTTGCCAACGATCGAGCGTGGCGTCCGTCGCACTGGACGTCGAAGATTGTGGTGCTGCTTGATCGATGTTAGCCTCACTCCCAAACTACGAAAACTTCACGACGGATCATCAGCGGGCAACTGCTCGGCCAAGCGCGGATAGGGCTGAGGTTCAGCCAAGGTCGCCAAGCGTGGCAGTGTAGCACTGGAATCAGACGCCTCCGCGGCGCAGCCCGTCTCTTCGGCAAGTTGGGTCAACGTCACCTCGTCGAGAAACTGCATGAGGCTCGCATGCACTTTGCGCATGTTGCTACGGATCAGACAGCTCTCCTCCAACCGACATTCGCCTTCCTCACTACCTTCCGGCACCGAACAGCACCGCGCCAAGCGCACCGGGCCCTCAATCGTTTCCAGTAGCTGGGCCAGCGTGATCTGGTCCGGCGACCTGGCCAATTGGTAACCGCCTCGCGTGCCGCGCGTGGATTTCAGCAGCCCGCGACTGGTGAGTTGCTTGAGTATGTTCCGAAGCACCGGCAGGGGCAATCTCAGCCGCTCGGCCAAGCTGCGAGCACTCGCGCTGGCTGGCGTTTGGCGTGCCAAACTGGCCAGAGCCAGTAATGCGTAGTCGGTTTTCCTGGTGAGCAACAGCATCAAGCGTCCACCATGGCTGGCTACAGTCAGCCCGATGCAACGAGCACCGGTTCAGACTCCTATCTTTATAGTACTGATCCCGTGCTATATCAAGCCGATGGCATGGATTGTCTGCGGAAATCGCCCCACAGTGGGTCTATGCCTGCCGGAAAACCCCTCCCTGGCGTACGAGATTCCTCCAGCCCAGCTATCCCCAGTTGGCCAGCAGCAGGAGTATATCAGCGGCTCCAACAACGCAGTCCCCGCTGAGATCGGCCGGGCAATCCTCGCAATCGGCGCACGGCCCCCAGGCGCCAAACAGCCTGAGAATATCCGCTGCACCGACCTCGCACTCGCCGTTGGTCAGTAACGGCTCCCCGATCTGCTTCCTGTTCGCATTGAAGAATCGCATCTCGCCGGAGCTGCCTTCAACGTTGGCGAAGAACACGCCAAGAGCAATTATATCTCCCGTCAGCGAGATCGAGGCTCGGGCACCCTCATTCACGCGATAGGAAAAGTCGCCGGAGTTATAGCAGAACGGTAGGAAGTCAATGACGCACCCGACTCCACCGGCGAACATCGCGCCGCATTCCTCACCGACATTCGGGTACGACGCGTCGAATTCGATAACACACGCCGGAAGCGGGCATCCATCACCGGCATAGGCGATCGTACTGCATGCGCCAGCGCCAATCAGGCACCTCACCAGTGTCGTCACCATCGCTGGTTGGGCTGTGCATTGGCTATCTTGCTTCATTCCGATTCTTCTTTTTTCGCCGCTCCAAAAAGATCATAAGGTCGTCGAATATTCCCCTGCAATGCACAGGAGCGTTCTATGCAGACCAATGAGAAGACTGCTGCGACCGATCGCTGCGCATGTGCTTGGAGATGGACATCATCAGTTAACGCAAGCCCCGTTC
>CBDUST010000096.1:0-13873 GCA_965369945.1 uncultured bacterium
TGATCTCGATGGCGTTACAGCGCCGGCCCAACTGCTCGGCGGCGATGATCTGCGAACCGCTGCCGGCGAAGGGTTCATAACACAGTTCACCGGCACGCGTGTGCTGGCGGATGGGGATCCGAAAGACCTCCAGCGGCTTGGAGGTCGGATGTTCAGTGACCTGGCCGATGCGGACAGTGGGGACGTGCCATACAGAGGATGGATAGTCCTCAGCACGCCGAACAGGCTTATGTGGTCTGACCCATCCGAAGAAACAGGGTTCATGTTGCCAGGTGTACCACGAGCGAGTCAGGATCGGTCGGTCCTTGACCCAGATGATTTGCTGGTGAACGAAAGCGCCGAACTTCTCCCACGTGGATTCGACCATTGCCTGTCGTCGGCTGGCGTGCCAACAATACCACGCGGCGTTGGTACCGATCGCTTCGTCAATGGCGACACGTATGAACCTCTCGTACAGGTCAGAGTTCGCCTCTGCATCGTCCCACGTGATCGCATAGCTCTTGGACCAATTCTTGTTCTTGATTCGTTGCGCGCGTTTAGATTTGGCCGGATGATTCGTGCCGTCGTAGTTGACCAAGTAGGGAGGATCGGTCGCAAAGAGAATCGCGCGCTCGCCATCCATTAGCCGGCGGACTTGCTCGGGTTCGGTGCAGTCACCACACAAGAGTCGATGTCCCCGGAAGCGCTGATCGGAATCGAGCGTACGAAGTTCGATCAGATCGCCTGGTTGCGTCACAAGCCGTCGGTCCGCGGCGAGTTCTGCCTCGACATCGAATTGGTCATCGGTCCCGATTTCCGGGGGCGGGGGCGGGAGTGACTCGGCAATGAGTGCGTTGACATCGGGAACGTCAAAGCCCGTGAGCTGAACATCGAAGTCCGGCACCTGAACAAGCTCATCGAGCAGCTGAGCTAATTTCCGGGGGTCCCAGTCGCCGGAGATTTTGTTGAGCGCGATGTTGAGGGCTTTTTCTTTCTCAGGTGGTAGATCGACGACGCTGACATCGGTTTCCCTGTCGCCGCGCGCCACCAGCACTTTGAATCGCTGGTGACCACCGACGAGGTTGCCGCTGCGCTGGTTCCACACTAGCGGTTCCACACAGCCAAACTCATCGACGCTCCGCTTGAGTCTTTCGTATTCCGGATTGCCCGGCTTGAGATCGATCCGGGGGTTATAGGGGGCGGGGTTGATCTCTTGGATTGCAATGGTCTTGATTCGCATTTTATGCCTCGTCATTGGTAAGCCAAGACGGATAGCCGCTTCGCGCAACGGGACGAACTTTTCGGTTGTCTGTGTGGCGCTCATACGCGGGTATAATCGCCCCGCGTTTTCGATTGGTAAAACGGCTAGTGTGGCTTATCTCGCAGAATCTTAGCCGGTACCCTTTGCGCCCGTTTGCGCCCGTTTCACATACGTATGCAGTTCAGCCGCTTTTGTAGCTTCCCATCGGGAAGATGGGGATATGCCTTGCGCAGTTCACGGTGGCTCCACCATCGGGCGTGCCCTGGCTCCACTTTCTTGCGGGCCACTTTCGCCTTTCCCAACGCGCTGCTTAATTGTCTGGACACCGTAGTTGGGTCCAACTTGGCGAGTCTGGCAAGCTCGTGGTTCGCAATCGGATCGTCCATCAGTGGCGATTCATTTACCCCGGTGCGATCAGACTCAGCGCCGTCTCCATTGGCCTGATCTACAGGAGTCTGGACCTCGACTGTTTCCTGCGCCAACTTCGCGCGCGATACTCTCCGCTTCTTGCACCGCCACTCATCGAGCCGCACGCACAAATCTTCATACAGGCTGTCATCGAGCCAGCCACGCAATTCCAACCGCTTGATTAGGCCCGCATCAACGTCGGTTTCGTATAACTTTTGTTTCAGGCTGCCGCCAATGTCCACGAGACTGAGCTTTAGTTGGTGGATTTCCCGATCGAGTTGCTCAATCTCTGAACTGACGTTTGATGATTCTTGTTCGACCCCACCCATCGAGGTCAACATATCCATCTGATCCTTCAAGTTTGAGCGCTTGGCCACGCAATCGCGGTAACGAACGATCAACTTTACGTAGATGAGCCCGAGGTCAGTCTCTATGCGCAGCACCCCCGTCGGCTTCTCGTTCTTCGTCGGCGCTCGTCGCCGGCGTTTCTTGGATTCTTTGGCCATAGTGTTCGCTCATAGGCGCGGCCAGGCCGGCGATCGGAACGAGCGGACGAGATCCGATCAACCGGCCAGACCTCACTACGGGGATCAGTCCGCAGATGTGCCCTCGGTTTCATTGTAACAATTGTTCCAGCTCAAAACATCGGGTTCGTTGAGGCCGCGTACCGAGTAGTTGGGTAGGGGACCATGCCACTCTGTAGTAACGAGTAGCATGCACACAGTTTGGGTTCCCAAAGCGCAATAGGGCACTCGGATCACGTTTTCGGAAGGGACAACACTTGGAGCTTTGACCCGTAAGGTCCGGTAAGGGGCATTATGTCGCCGGAGGATCTCAAGCAGCGGGGCACGGCTGGGCGGGTATCGGGCTGCCGCCATGAAGAGCTGCTTGATTTTTTCAGCTGAGTGTTGGGTAAGAACGAGCGCCGTAGGCGCAGTAGGCTGCTCAGATGGAATGCTCGCCAACCTACCGAGGCCACGGCTCCGGTCGAGTGTCGCAAGCGACTCGGCGGTCTGCTGCGTTCATGTTACCGACAAGCGGCGTAGCTCCTCTTTCCAGTCGAATATTTGCAGGGCACGCGATCACGATTGATCGCGGCCGCTGACTGAAGGGCGGTTGCAGACGCGTCGCGCGATGACCGTGGGCAGCTTCGTGTTAGAGAGAGCGTTCAACGTCAGTTGGCCAGTTCGACCGCGTCGATTCCGAACTTGTAGCCGATCGATCCCGCGTGCTTCCCGGTGACCTGGAACGAGAGCCGGTGTGTTCCCACCGGGAGGTGGACGCGACCGAGTTGGATTGGTCCCGTCGGTAGGACGATCGGGAAGTAAAGGTCCGTTGGACGTCCGCAGGGCCTACCGTTGATGGCGGCCTGGACGACCCCGAAATCCGGCGCCAGGGTGGCGTAGACCGTCACGCGATAGGTGCCCTCCTTGGCAATCGGGAGTTTCAGCGTCATCACCCCACCAGCGGCGGCCGCGCAGAGACGTTGCTTACCGCCGCTCCAATCCCCGACACCGAAGCCATCCATGGGCTGGACCGACGTGGACGCACCGCGCATCCCGACCACCTCCATTGCCTCTGCCTCGAGGAAGTCAGGACCGGGTCGGTTCCGGGGCAGCCGCATGCCGAAGCGCCGCCGGCGCCCCAGAACCCAATGCACGCGCTCGATCTGCTGCGTAGAGAGCGAGTCCCGTTCATCGTAATAAGACATGAGATTATGTCGCGGGAGGATGAATACCTGCCCGTGGAGCCGAATCCGCCCCATCCGCTCGCACTCGAACGGGCGAATCGCCGGGTCGGGCAGCGTGTCCTTGAACCCGTCGCCATCGAACGAGTCCGCGGCCATGTCGTGCCGTGCAAGATGCCTGGCGGCCTCATCGAGATCCCGAAACGGCTCGGCGGCGAACGTGTGCGGGAGCCCGAGGTAGTGGCCGATCTCGTGAGCTAGCGCATCGAAGTGTGGGTGGCCGCAGTGGTTCATGTCCTCAAACCCGCCCATCACGACGAAGTCGTAATCGGTCCACGAGAAGCCGCCGCCGCTGGCGCTCGAACCCGGACCGTGTCGGACGAAGACGACGAGGCGCTGGGGATACCGCGCCGCGATCTCGTTCCCGAGCATCTTGGCGGCGCGCCAGTTCGCATCGCTCGTGCCGGTCATGTTGTTGATGATCGTGCTTCGCAAGTGATCCACGTTTGCCTGCGGGTGGAAGGTGAGCTGGATGTTCGCCTTGCGGAAGGCACCGTTGGCGAATCGGACCCACTGCGCGAACTGCGTGGGCGTGACGCGGGCGCGGCGTTCGCCGTCATCGTCACTGACAATCACGGCCTGAACCGGCACGCTGAATGGCCCCGACGTCGCGGCAGAGCCGGACTCCTGCGCGCCAAACACGGCCAGGATTAGGGCGATGAACCTGTGCGACATGCGATTCACGGTGGGCGCCGCCCTGCGAACGAGAAGCTCACGGGCATCTCTTGGCCAAGGTTGCCCATATGTCGTCCGCCCGACTCCAGGCCGGGCCATTCGAGCGCCAGAATAACGCTCCTCTTCTTTGGCGAAGAATCCATCCAAGCAACCCATGGTGTTCGTTCCACACTGCATCCATCTTACTCAGTAGAACAGAGTGGCAGTATACTTTGCTCAGGCGACGCCTAAATAGTGGACGTCACCAGTTGTGCCTACCGAAAACTCCATCCAAGTCACCTAATCACGTCCCAGCGCTACGGCTCGCGCGATTCGCTCGTTGGCATCAACTGGCAGTGTCCCTTGATCAGGCGACACCTGCGCAGTTGACGTTGCCACGCTTTGCCGGCGAGTAAAATGTGCGAGCCGTGGCACCGGAAGAGCGAGAAGCTACTCGGACGGATTTTTCGCCAGGGACAGGTCTGCTGCACTCGTATCACCGGCTGGCGGCGTAGTGCTTCTCTTCAGCTGAGCATTTGCACGGTACGCGGTTCGCGGTCATTCAGAATGACTTGCCGAATTCGGGGCATCGCCGTTCCCGAAGGCCCGCGAGTTTGTACCCGCAGTCCACGCAATGCCCCTGCTTCAAAGGACATCGCGGGGAGAGGATCGCCCCAGCAATGGTGCCGACGATGGTGCCGAGTAGTGGGCCATAGAACATCCCGTACAACAAAGCGACGCTCGTGAAGGTGTCCCAGTCGGATACCCGCAAGGTCCGAGAAGGGGCATTATGTTGCAGGATAACCGTACGCGGGACGCGCTGCTCGGTCGGCTCCTGGATACCACGACAATACGGGTGCGTGATGTTTTCGGCGGAGTTTGTTGAGGGTACGGGTTCGTCGCCTCAAACCAAGCCGGCCACTTCGTTCGCATCTCCCGAGTTGACATCATCTTGCCGGTCGGCTGAGCTTTCGAACAGACGGGAGACTATTCCGTCGTCGTCAGGACGTCAGGTCACGTTCAGTGTTTGGGCTCAGGTGCTTGTGCCTCTAGCAGTACCAGGAACTGCGGCGGCATCGCGTGCCCAACGTCTTGCGCGGAATGCGTCTCTTGCCACGCTTTGGAGTAGTCTCGGGCATAGTAGTGCCAAATGGCCAGACGTTCGTGCGCCAACCCATGATCAGGATCGAGTTGGACAACCCACTGCATCTGTTGGATAGCGCTGTCCTGTTCGTTGTTCATTGCTAGTGCGATTGCCAGGCTCACTCGCGCTTCGACGAAGTCAGGGTCGATCTGGACCGCACTGCCAAAGGCGGCAAGGGCGTGGTCGCCTTTGGACTTGGACATGAGCGCTTTGCCGAGCCAGTGATACAACTCGGCGAGGTCAGGCGCATTGCGGATGGCGTCGGCATACGCCTTAATCGCTTCGGTGCTCCGATTGAGTTTGAGAAGCTCCTCGCCTTCCGTTGCCCGCTGCAACGCGCGTCGGGCGCTGCGCACAGTGAAAGCGTCCACTTCCACGAGACCTCCGTTGAAAGTCAACCCGCGAATCGCCTCTTGGAACTCCTCTTGCTCTCGTTGATCGCGCGTCGAGAACGGCCTAGGCGATGAGGCTTGGGCTGTCGAAGGGTCTTGTAGGTTCTCAGCCACCGAAGAGACCGGAGCGGTTTGGCAACTGCCACTGAACATGGCAAACGCGGCCAAGACAAGCGTTGTCGCGCAAAGTCGTGTTGTAGTCATCGCAGGTCTCCGTAAGCGAACCCGTCGGGCAAGGTTATGCCAAAACCATATTACCACCAGTCACCGAGAAAAGGGCCGAAATTCGGGGAAAATGCCCTTGCTCACAGTGCCCAGTGAGTGAATTGGCCTGTTTTTGGTATGCACAAGCGGCCCCGAGTGGTATTATGGCGGTTCGATAGGCACGAGAATCCTGGGTCTGACAAGGGAAAGGACGAAGGAGGTCGGCCATGCTGGTGAATCGAGGTTTTGCAAGTGTGTTGCGTCGTGACACGCTACCCGCTGCGCTGGCGTTGGTCTTGCTCACGGCGTCGATTGCGACAGCACAAGCTCCCATCATCGGTCCGCAAGTTCGCATTGACGTGGGCGGGGGCACGTTCGTAGCGAACGAGACGTCCGCATCGGCGAGCGAAATGGACCCGAACGTGGTCATAGCCGCCTGGAACGACCTTCGCGAGGTTGTGCCCGGGGAGAGCCGCCCCGTCAGGTTGGGTGTTGCACGCAGCTTCGACGGTGGCCAGACGTGGGAAGACTTGCTTGTTCGTGCACCGAAGGGATTCCAGTCGGACTTTGAAGGCGACCCGATGACCGCCTACGACGTTCGCACGGGCACGCTCTGGGTGGGTGGGCTTACTGACCCCGGCTGCTTTGTCAGTCGGCTCGATCCCGGCCAAAAGGAGTTTGAACCTCCAGTCGTCACGGCCGCCAATGATAACATTGACAAATGCTGGATGGCCGCGGGGCCGCGCATGGGTGAGCCGGACTCCACTCGACTGTATATCGCGATGTCGGACGGAATTCAGTGGTCCGACGACATGGGCGACACATGGTCGATTCCGCTCAGCTTCGGTTGGGGCATCGGATTCCTCCCCCGAGTAGGACCGAACGGCGAGGTGTATGTCGCCTATTGGGACTTCCTCGACGCCTACAAAATGAAACTCAAACGGAGCCTCAACGGCGGGGCAAGCTTCACTACCCACACGATCGCCGTACGCATGGACGCGTGGAGTCTTTTCGACGGGAGTCGTTTCCCCGGGGATTTCCGCGTGCCGACGTTCGTGTATCTGGATGTCAGCCGAACGACAGGCAAACTCTACGCAGTCTACTTCGACACGACGGACGTGCAAGAGAACGGTAGAAACGTTGATCTGTATTTCACGACATCCGTCGATCAGGGAACCACGTGGACCACGCCGGTGGTGATCAACGGAGACAATGATCCGCCTGGTGATCAGTTCCTCCCGTGGCTCGAACTCGACGAAGAGGATCGCATCCACGTTGTCTTCCTCGACTCACGCCACACCGTGCAGAACGACAACGACTTCAACGGCATGATCGACGCGTACTACACCTACAGCGACGACGACGGCGCAACCTGGAACGAGTTCCGTCTGACGCCTAACTCGTGGAACAGCAACGACGACGGTGACCTTTTTATATGGGAGCAATTCATCGGCGACTACACGGGCCTGGCCGTCGCGGGCAATCGCGTTTATCCCGTCTACCTTGACACTACCGGTGGTGATCCGAATATTTATACGAACGTGATCGTGTTTCCAAACGACGAAGCAACTCCACCCGACGGCTTCGATGCGTTCCGCGGATTCTATGACTCCGGTACGCTCGAAGACGTTCTGGCATCGGATGACAACGATCTGTGTTATGAACCAGGCATCGTACTCAATCCAACCGAAGCTCCGGTCACACTAGATTTTCTAGGAACGTTGCCAACCGATTCTCCAGCTTCGCTCGACGTGACGATCGAATCGTCGGCGAACACCGTCGGTTTGGAACTCACAATCTCCTTCTGGAACTTCAACACGAATTCCTGGGATGTCGTTGGTACGGACACGCAATCGTTCAACGCCGATACGGTCAGGACGTTTGCCGGCAATCCGGCGGATCATGTAGAGCCCGGTACTGGCGAAGTGAGGACTCGATACGAAGTTCGTCAGACGGGCATTATATTCGTATTCCCATGGCAGGATTGCGTTGACCATGTCTTCTGGACGACGACGAACTAGCAACTCGATCACCCGATATCGAGGTTCTTCAGCGGGTGCCGAATGGCGCCCGGGTTGTGTGCTATCGGAGGTTATGAGCGTTGGGGAAGCGTCGGCGCAGCCGACGTCCTCGCCAACTGGAGTCTGTGCGATGATCTCAACGGTTGCCCGGCCAACCTCAACAACAATTGCACCGTCGGGGCAAGCGACGTGTTGATTTTCCTAGCCAATTGGGGGGTAGGAAGAAGGCACTAGGCATTTGATCGAGGGTAAGTGTGTGCCGCGTTACAACTACAACCAGAACTTCGATCACGAGTTCTGAGCATGTTTGATCCTTCTGAACAGGATCGCAGACGAGAAGCCTGAGTATGTCACGGGAAGGATGAAGGAGGTCGGCCATGCTGGTAAATCTAGGTTTTGCAAATGTGTTGCGTCGTGACAAGCTGCCCGCTGCTGTGGCGTTGGTCTTGCTCATGGCGTCGGTTGCGACAGCACAAGCTCCCATCATCGGTCCGCAAGTTCGCATTGACGTGGGCGGGGGCACCTTCTCAGCCAACGAGACGACGGCAGCAGCGAGTGAAGCGGATCCCAACGTGATCGTGGCCGCTTGGAACGACTGGCGCGAGGCTCCTCCGCCCAAGGGGACTTCGCCCGTCAGATTGGGCGTTGCACGCAGCTTCGACGGCGGCCAGACGTGGGAAGACTTGATTATTCGTCCGCCCAAGGGATTTCAGACAGATGTTGAAGGCGATCCGATGACTGCCTATGACGATCGAACCGGTACGCTCTGGGTGGGGGCGATCGCCTTCTTCGAAGACATGTTTGTCGCGCGCCTCGATCCCGGGGAGACGGAGTTTGAGGCAGCAGTTATCACAACCCAACTGGGAGGTGGTTTGGACAAGGGATGGATGGCGGCGGGGCCGCGCGTGGGAGAGCCGAACTCCACCCGAGTCTACATCACGCTCTCGCTCGGTATTCAGTGGTCCGATGACATGGGCGACACGTGGTCAGGTATCAACTCGCTCGGCAACGGAGTCGGTTTCCTGCCGCGCGTCGGCCCGAACGGCGAGATGTACGTTGTGCATAACTTCAAGCTGCGTCGCAGCCTGAACAATGGCGCGTCATTCTCCACGCACACCATCGCCGTTCCGATGGACCCATGGGGTCTAAGCGATGGCAGTCGCTTTCCCGGCAGGTTCCGTGTGCCAGACCTTTCGTACTTCGATGTGAGCCAGCAGACCGGGAACCTCTATGCGATGTACATGGATACAACGAACATCGTTGACGGTCAACGGAACGTTGATCTGTATTTCACCAAGTCAACCGATCAGGGAACGACCTGGACTACGCCGATCGTTATCAACGGCGATAACGATCCGCCGGGCGATCAGTTCTTCCCGTGGATCGAGCTCGACCAAGACGACCGCATCCACGTTGTCTTCCTCGACTCTCGCCACACGGTGCAGAATGATCACGTGATCAACGGCATGTTCGATGCGTACTACACCTACAGCGACGACGACGGCGCAACCTGGAACGAGTTCCGTCTGACGCCTAACTCGTGGAACAGCAACGACGACGGTGACCTTTTTATATGGGAGCAATTCATCGGCGACTACACGGGCCTGGCCGTCGCGGGCAATCGCGTTTATCCCGTCTACCTTGACACTACCGGTGGTGATCCGAATATTTATACGAACGTGATCGTGTTTCCAAACGACGAAGCAACTCCACCCGACGGCTTCGATGCGTTCCGTGGATTCCATGATTCCGGCCATCTCGACAACGTTTTGGAATCGGATGACAGCGATCTGTGTTATGAACCAGGCATCGTACTCGATCCAACCGAAGCTCCGGTCACGCTGGACTTCTTTGGAACGTTGGCAAACGATTCGCCGGCAACGCTCGACGTGACGATCGAATCGTCGGCGAACACTGTCGGCTTGGAACTTACAATCTCATTCTGGAACTACAACACGAATTCGTGGGATGTTGTTGGTACGGACACGCAATCGCTCAACGCCGATACCGTCAGGACGTTCGCCGGCGTACCAGCGGATCATGTAGAAACGGGCACTGGCGAAGTGATGACTCGATACGAAGTTCGTGTTGTGAGCTTTATATTCGTCTTCCCATGGTTGGATTGCGTTGACCAGGTCTTCTGGTCGACCACTTGACGAACAACTCGATCAACCGACATTAAGTTTCTGCACCGGGTGCCAAATCGGCACCCGGTTTTTGCGCGATCTGGGCTTATGAGCGTTGGGAAGCGTCGGCGCAGGTGACGTGCTCATCCTTTTGGCCAATTGGGGGTAGCACTTCTGATCGCGCCGGGTAGTATTATAGAGTGCTGACTTGGGCCACCGGCGGGATGTCGAGATGGAGGTAAACGATGCGCAGAGTAGGCAAACTTACGGCAAGTACGATCGCTGCGGTCGTCAGTGCGCAGCTATTGCACGCTGACATTCTAACAATCAACGAGCAGCCACTTCACCGCTACGAATGGAGAGCGAGCACCTTTGCAGCCAGTTCGCAATCCCAAGCGGCGATCGCTGTTGATCAGGAAGGTCAGATCATCACGGTCTGGTCGAGTAAACGGCAGCAGGGTGGTCGGTACGGCGTCTATGCCCAGCGCTTCAGCCCCGAAGGCATTGCGATCGGATCAGAGACTACGGTCAACCTGTGGACTGAATCACACCAGTTGTCCCCGGCGATCGCAACGGATGAAAACGGCACCTGGATTGTCTGGCAGTCGCACGGCCAGGATGGTGATGCGGGATCGATTATCGCCCGTCGCTTTGATCAATCGTTCGATGGCGGGTCTGAGATACTTGTGAATCAGCAGTGGGACGGAGATCAATCGAATCCGCTTGTTGCTGCCTCGGCCGATGGAACAGCAATGATCGTTTGGTCGGCTTTGGACCCGGCAACCAATTCACCACAACTCCGCGCACGGCTCGTGCAAGCGACTGGTGCGTTTCTGACTGACGAATTTGCCGTCTGCAAGGACTGTGACGATCCGCAAACCACAGCGAGTGTTGCTGCCGATCCAAACGGCAGCTTTGTGGTCGCCTTTGGCGTCATTGACGACTGGATGTCGGCAATTGGGATTCACGCGCAACGGTTCGATGCTGAGGGGAAAGAACTTGGCGACGAAGTCGAGGTGAGCGGCAAGATCAAAGCGACTCAGATCGAGCCGGCCGTTGCGGTGGCGAACGATGGGTTTATCGTGGCGTGGCTGGATACGGAAAGTGACGGCGAAGAGTATGGCGTCGTTGCCCGTTCGTTTGATGGTGACGGGTGCCCAAGGACGGAACCGTTTGTGGTGAACACTACAACGGCGGGAAACCAGACTGCAGCAGCGGTTGCAGTCGCGGCTGATGGTCGCATTGCAATCGCCTGGAACGGCACGGATGATGATGGCTCCGGCGTCTTCGGGCAGTTGTTTGCTGCGGATGGAACCCAGGTTGGTGAGGAGTTTCGTCTCAACAAGCATGAGCAAGGTGAGCAAGCCTTGGGTGCGGCGACCGGCAGCCAACGCTTGTCGTTCGCCCCGAACGGCAGTTTGGTTGGTGCATGGAACGGCGATGGCGGCTTCGACGATTCATCGAGCGTGAATGTAACCATGCTGTCGCAAACTGAACTTCAGCTTGCGGACAACTCACAGGGCATTACCCAGCAGCTGCAACCGGCGGGGAGTCCGGTGCTTGTAGCCCAGGGGCCATCGCCGCACGTTCCGCCGGTGTTCGATCGTCGTCCACGAAGAGGAGGCGGTGTACGTGAGATCCGCGAAGGCGTGGACATCGGCTTCACCGGCATTATCAACAACTCCTGGATCCCCGTCCCCGATCCACACCTAGCCGTCGGGCCGGTGCATGTCGTGGTGATAACCAACGAGGCTATCGCGTTCTTTACCAAGGATGGCAACCTCACTTTCCAAGAGGAGCTCGCAGGCCCCACGGGCTTCTGGGCAAGCGTTGATGCAGACGACCTCGTGTTCGATCCCGAGGTCCTCTACGACGAGACCAGCGGGCGATTCTTCGCCATAGCAAGCGAAGGAAATGGGCCGTACATTATTTTGGCCGTTTCGGATGATTCGGATCCCAACGGCTTGTGGCACCAGTACCGTTTCGATATGAGCTCTCTGTTCAATGCCTTCGCTGACGGGCCGAACATCGGCGTAGACGCTGAAGTCGTCTATCTCACTGCCAACGATGGCGCATTGCCGTGGATCTATGGAGCTGTGACAATAGATAAGGCGTCCTTGCTGGCAGGGGATCCACCGGCTCAAGTGAACATCTTTTTGATCCCATCGGGAACGGGATCTGCGGGCATGCCGCCCGTCAGCTTCGACAACCCACCGGCGTTGTACCTGATTGAGCACAAGGACGAACCTACCAATACGTCCGTTCGCTTGATCGCGCTCCAGGATCCGTTGGAATCGCCACCGAACCTCACGGAGGCTCTGGTGACTGTACCGAGCTATGGCCCGCCGGAGCAACCACCCCAAATGGGCACGGGACTGCATCTTGAGACCGGTCATGCAGGATTCTGGAGTGTGGCGTACCGCAACGGGTCGCTCTGGGCGACACATCACATCAACAGTGACCGCGTTCTCGCCCGCTGGTATGAAATCGCTATGAACGGCTGGCCGGACTCCGGCGACGTACCGACCCTTGTTCAATCAGGCGAGATTGATCCCGGTCCCGGCATTCGCACGTATCACAGTTCGATTACGGTTGATGACAACGGGAATGCCGCGATGACCTTTTCGCGCAGCTCGCCCAACGAGTTCATCTCCATGTCCACGGCGTATCGACTGAACACCGATCCGCTCGACACGTTCCGCCCGGATGAGATTCGCCAGACGAACATCGGCCCGTGGACGTTGATCTCACGTTGGGGCGACTATAGCGCGGTCAAGGTTGATCCATCGAATGGCCGTACGTTCTGGGCCCACCACCAGTACGCGATCAACAACAATTGGCATACATGGGTTCAGGCGTTCACGCCGGACCTCACAGTTGCACCTTTCGACTTCAATGCGATCCGCGGATTCTACGATTCCGGTACGCTCGACGACGTCCTGGCATCGGATGACAACGATCTGTGCTATGAACCAGGCATCGTACTCAATCCATCCGAAGCGCCGATCACGCTGGATTTCTTCGGAACGTTGGCAAACGATTCTCCAGCTTCGCTGGACGTGACGATCGAATCGTCGGCGAACACGGTCGGTTTGGAACTCACATTCTCATTCTGGAACTTCAACACGAATATGTGGGATGTCGTTGGTACGGCAACGCAATCGCTCAACGCCGATACGGTCAGGACGTTTGCTGGCATACCGGCGGATCATGTAGAGGCGGGTACTGGTGAAGTGAGAACTCGATACGAAGTTCGTGTAGTGAGCTTCATCTTCTTGTTCCCATACCTGGATTGCGTTGACCATGTCTTCTGGTCAACAACGAACTAGCAGCTCGATCAACCAATCTCAAGGATCTTCACCGGGTGCCAAATTGGCACCCCTCCTAGGTCCGAGAAGGGGCATTATGTCGCGGGATAACCGTGCGCGGGATGCGCTATTGGGTGGGCTCCAGGAGCCTACGACAAAACGGGTGCTTGATGTCTTCGGCGGAGTCGTGGTTCCATGCGTTGGTGACGAGCGATGAACTCCCGGTCTCGGCGCGAATCCAGGACCTCAGGGCTTCTCCGGAAGATCGAATCGAACCACGACCGAGGACGGCATCACCGGGTATTCGACCCGACATCGATATACATCGAAGCGTGCCTCGTCCCAGCCAAGCCGATCGAACGCGTATTGGAGCATCTCGGCATAGCGCGGCACGGCCGGCGTGTGCATGACCGAGGGACCTTTTCCCAGATACACAACCGACTCGCGCAGGGCGAGCAGATCACACTTTCTCGCTTCTGGATGTGGGTCTATGTCGCGATGGTCGCCGTACACGAATACCTCCGGTGAAGTCGAGCGGAACAACTCCTCATGTACCAGCACGTCGAAGATCAGAACCTCACACGGTGTGCGAACTTTCGCTTGGCTGATGACGGCGTGATTGTGTTCGT
>CBDUST010000097.1:0-13847 GCA_965369945.1 uncultured bacterium
GCAATCGGCCGTTGACGCCAAGTGGAAGTCCATCGGACCGCGCATCACCGAACGCAGGCGAGGTTGCGTGCGAAGAGCGGCTGGGTGGCCTGCTGCGTCACTACTACCGCGCGGCGGCCTGAGGAATGCCGTGCCCCTCCCCGATCGCAACCCTCTTCACAACGACTCGCGCTCCCGAGAGTCTGAGAGGCCCTCCGTCGAGGCCGGGAGCAAGCCGATCCACTCCTGGATTATGCCGAATCCTCGGTCAGAATCTGGATGTGCTTGAAAGGCGACGAGGTTCCAGAGCGTCAGCAGTTGCGGGATGATCCCGCTCGCCAGCAGTCGTTATGTTCGTGATTCTCGGACCCTCGCTGGTTCGAAGCCCTGTCGGTCTTCCAATAACCCAAACGTAGAGGTTAGTCCTCCACATCTTGGAGGTCAAGCCGCCAAAATATTGCGGTTGAACCTCCACTTGGCCGACGATGGAGGCTAGGATCGAGCCATGCAGATGACCCCAGAGACCCTTGTGCAGCTCCTTGAGGAGCTCTCGGAGTGGCTCGAGTTTGAGGACGTTGAGCCCGTCGAATGGGTTGTCTGTGGAGGTGTTGCGCTGGTACTCCAGAACCTGCAATTGCGAACGACTCGTGACGTCGACGTGTTGGGCAGCTGGAACTCCCAAGGCGCGGAGCTCGTCCGCATCGAAGAATTCCCGGCAGAGGTCGAATCCTGCATCGAACGAGTCATCGACAACCACCCGGAGTTTGAAGACTTGAGCAAGCGGTGGATCAACCTTGGTCCAGCCCGACTCGCACAAGTCGGGCTTCCTGCGGGCTTCGAACGGCGCCTGACAACCAGGACGTTCGGCAAACGCCTGACGCTGTACCTACTCGGTCGAGATGACCTGTTGGCCCTGAAACTCTACGCATCCGCCGATGAGTTCAGTCCTCGGCAGGACATCCACTTCGAAGATCTCAGGGTGCTGGATCCGAACTTCAAGGAACTGGAAAGGGCCGTTGACTGGATGCGCACGTTGCCCGATTTCGAACAGGTACGAACAGAGCTCAAAGACGTTGTTGACAGGCTGGGATATGACGTTCTTGCTTACTACGTTTGAACGCGATTTTCGAACACGGCTGCTCGATGTGGTGTACGGCCAGTGGCACGACCTGGGCGTGCCGTTGTCCAGTGCGCTGTATCCTCAGTCGACCGAAGTCATCGATCCTGAGGCGTTGCTCTGGTGTTCGTTTGAGTTCTTGCCCACAGAGCCGCGGCTCCGAGAGAGCCTCCTCGGATGGCTCCAAGCCAACGAGCACTACATCATTCGACAGCGGCTCAATAAAGTGGCTAGGAACGGCGAGCCGAGGACTAACATCTGGCGAGCACTGGACAGCAAGACAATACGGGAAGTCGATAGGCCGAACGAGGTTTGTCATGGTCTTGATGAAGTCGAGGAATTACTAACATTCTGCGAAAGGCTTATCGCCGAAGTGCAGGACGGCCGATGGCCGAAGGCGGGGCTCGTACAAGCGGCCACACGATCATCGACTTTGCTGTTGCAGGCGAGAGACCTGCTCGGAAACGACATCCGTCACTTGTTGCTCGTTTATCTCCTTGCCAACCCCGCCGGCGGCAAGCTGAAGGCAATTCAGAGTTGGTCGGGCTACTCCTATCGAAGCATCTCCGAGACCGCCACTCGTTGGGAGGCCGCCGGAGTGCTCACCATTGATCACGGCTTCTGTCGTCTGATTCACTTGGAGCCGTGGAAGGCGCTCCTGCGACTATCCGCAGAACAAACGGTGATCGTGGACTGGTTTTTCTTGTTCGATGCGTGCATCCGCTTATTGCGCGCCGTGGGCAAAGCGGAGCGCAGAGGGCTTTCCTGGGACAGCAGTGTTGTCACGTCGTTCCGTGGTGAGGCGGACCAAGCATTGGTCTCCTCAGTTCGCAGTGAGACACGCGCGGAACCTCCATCAATCGCGCACCTTCGAGAACTACTGACCGGTGCCGCGACCCGCCAACACTGAGTCCGATGAATGTGTGATGGACGACACTGCAAGACGCGCACCGTTGAGCCAGGGACGACTGAGGGTCCGCCTGTCTCGGTGACTCAGTGAGGGCCTAAGGGCCTGCCCAGATCCCACAGTGACGCCCCGCCGAAGGCACGTATGCCTCTCGGACAACTGATGTCCTGCTCGCGGCTGGGCCAAACTCCCTCAAGAGAAAAATGCTCGTATCGTGCGCGCCCACTGCGTCCGGCGGCGATGAACAGCTGACAGCCCCATACTTCGGAGGAATCACCGATGCGCTACTCCGCGGCAGTACTCACGACGTGCCTCTCGCTCCTTTCGTCCGTCCCAACAGTTCGGGCGCAAACGACCTCGGACTCGCCCGTCCAAGGCCAGTCAGATGTCGTCAAGTTCGAAGACTTCGCCAGCGACGACTCGTTGGCAGCCGCATTCGAGGCCGTTGCCGAGGCAGTCAAGGCCCATCGGCAGGTCAACCTGCAGGCAAAGGAGCTCGTCGAACCGGCCCTCGCTGCCTTCCGGGCGGAGCCAACGATCGCCAACGAAACGACCCTCGCTGGTGCGAACGCGCGCGCCATTCAGCACCAATATGCGGCCCTGGATGATAAGGGCCACGCACTGAACACTCTGCTAAGCGCGGTTACGCGGTACCGGCAACGACTTGCTGGTGAAACCGATGAGTATGATGCGCAAGTGGACGAGGTCGATCAGGCGCACGACGAAGCCGTCCACAAGCAGAGCACGGCAGCTGACAACATCCGTGAAGTGCTACCGCTCCTCTTCAGCATTGTCGCAGACGGAGAGACAGATGACGTTGACCCGAGTTTACTCTCGGCGTTGTTGGTGATTGACGTTATCGCAGAGTGGGAAGGGGTCATCGTCAAGCAGACGGAAGGTGAAATAGAACAGATCCGGCCTGATCAGGCGAGACTGTCTGCCCTCATCGGTGATCTGGAGCGAGTCGAGCAGGAGGTCGTTGGCCAACTCGGGACGATCAGCGCACAACAGAGATTCCTTGCCCATCAGGCAGGAATGCAGCTGCGCTACATCAAGAGACGCGGTGCCATCGCCGGCTCGGAACAATTTCTCACACAGCTTGACGAACTCCTTCGTGATTCAGAATCGGCCGGTCCGCCGGTCCTCGCGGCGCTGCCAGCAACTACATCGTCTTCGTACACACCACGCCAGCGCAACAACAAAGACTTGCTCGCCGATCTGATCCGCAAGTACAGCCCTCCCCACTCTACGGAGGAAGCGGCCGCAGACCTCGTTGCGCAGAGGCGGGCCGATTCGGAGGATGACAATGAATAGGTCCAGCACTTCCACACTGCTCCTTCTCACGTTGCTATCGCTCTGTGCCTGCGATACGGAGCCGGCAGAAGGTAACCGTTCCCAGAGCGTGTCCCATCATGGGCGAACTCCACGCGCAGCAGTGATCCCTGACAGCGGTCAGGTTCCAGCCGACGGTGACGGCGATGAGGCCGACGCCCTCGTCGCCGAACCCGAAGAATCCCCCGTGTGGACAGCCGCCATCAACATTCTGCAATTCGCCTACAACAACCTTGATCCTGGAGACTCCAAATGAGCCATACCTGGCTGACACAATCCGCGCTTGCTCTCGTCATCGCCTCGTTAAGCTCTGTCGCTGCCGCGCAGGACACGGCCCCTGACCCACGCGACTGGGCGGATCTTCTCGCCGATGCGGACTCCGACACTCGCCCATCCGCACGCTCGGTGCAGGTGAACGACCATCGCACGAACAACTCGAACCGCGCTGTGAATGAACTGGAGCGAGTTGAGCGAGAGGTTCGTCTCCTTCTGAGACCTATCGTTGATGACATGCGGAGCCGCGATGACGAGGTCGAGCGTGCACTCGAGAACGCGGCTGCAACGATCGACTACTTCCTCAACAAGTATCGTGGCCAGATCGCAACCTCAACGACGGCCGTCGCCGCCGAGGTCGCGAAGGGCGACGGCGCCACTGATCGACCCCATGACAACCCAAATGCAGTAAAGCTGCAGACTCTTACGCCGATCGTGACTGCGTCTAGCAGTCTTGGTCCTGGCCAGGATGTTCTCTCGGCTGCTGCGGCTGAACTCCGTCGTATCGCGGCGGAACTCGAGTCGGTCGTGACGACGACTGAGGAGAGTGGAATCCACCATGATCGCTGAGCTCATTACTATCTGCTCGTACGTCTTGCTCGTTGTCGGTGCCTGTTGGCTCCTGGCACACGCGATGCCTGTCCTTCAAGCCCTCCGTCTTCGGCGCGGGAAGGACTGGGATTTGCAGGCGCACGATGTCTGTGCCCGCCTCGAGAAGCAGGCCTGCCTGATGCGACGCATCCGCGCGGCTTTGGACCGTCCGGCGTCGATCAACAGCACAGATCCGGTCGCAGCACTACGCCGGGAGACCGACAGAGTCGTCACCTCCGGCCCGCATCACGGGCTTGAACGCTGGCTAGGTAACAGTCGCATCAATTGTGACTCGCCGGTTACGGCTGTGGTTGCCGAATGCATTCACGCCGAGGCGACAACACCGACCCACCACTTGGAAGCCGCCTCGTCTGTCCTCCGGCCCGATTGGCGGCGCGTGCACGGCAGATTCACTCTTGTGTCGGTGCTCGCACCTGTGGTCGGGCTCCTTGGCACGACATCGGGCTCGATGTCGTTTATCACGGCGTATGGCGACACTGTCGCCGCAGCTCGATCGCTACCGCCGATGGCCGGCCTGTCAACGGCGCTGGAAACCACCTGCTGGGGGATTCTGCTCACCGTAGGTGCGGTTCTGGCTCTCACACTCGCAGCGCGGATCAGGACGCGATACGAGCAGCACTTGGCGAGCGCCGCCACAGTCGTTCTGAACGCCTATCGCGAGTGGCAGAAAGAACGTCATCAACTTGAAACCCGCTGGATGCTGATGGAGCACGCCGACAATGTTCACCGACTTCGATGACAGCACCTCAGTCCAGGTAGGGACGATGATAAACATCGTCGACATATTCGTCGTGCTCTTGCTGCTCTTTGCGCCCACGAGCTTGGCGCAGTTGTTCATCTCCGAGCCTCCACTCCCACCTCAATCAGCCGAGATCGAGTCGATGGAGCCAGCGGCACAGATCGTGATCGGTCCAGGCGACACCATTCTGTATGACAACCGCGAATGCGATCTGAGTAGTCTCCGCACGGCACTTGCACAACTGCCTGGAGATCAAACAGTCGCGCTAACCGCACGCACACCTGTCGATTACAGCTTCGCCTACCGAGTGCGCTACGCCGTTCGCGCGACTGGCGTAACGCTCCACGAGCTGCCACCCGCTCAACCTGATCATTGATGCTCGTGTATTCTCAGGAGCACAAACGACCATGAACCACATGCTGCCCACTTTCAAGCACTGGATGATCACGGCGATAGCGCTGGCATTGGCCGCCGCGCTGCCGTTCGCCGTGCACTATCTTCATGTCACGCCGCCCGTGGAGACCGCGGAGAACGACCAGCCGGCTGACGGTCCAGATGACACGATGGTCGAAATGCCCCCCGCCACGGAGAGCCAGACGTTCGTGTCGGTAACGCTGGCTGTCTCTCCTCCACTGGCGGATGTGCGTACGTCTGACCAGCCGCAGCATCAGCCGAGTCCTGACTTCACTCGCGATCAACCTCAGCGCGATCGCATCGCCGGTCGGGATGGTGGGATGCCAGCCACTCGAACTGAGTCGTCCGACAACATCACTGCCGACAACCGCGAAGCGATCGACACCGTTTCGCTTGAGCGCGCACTACCTACCGCGGAAGCGGCGCAGTTTCTACAGCTTCGACAGGAGGGAATCGCGTTGCGGCAATCTGCGGTGGACGGGCGCGTGCCGAGCTATTTTGCGGACATCCCGCCGCAGCTCATCGACGCCTGGGTCGCCCGGGGACTGGCGCGACTGGTAGTTGTAGTCCGGCACCCGGAGGGAACAGTGAATGGCATATACTCGTTCGACGGCAGACTAGCCTTTCCTGGACGCGGTCGACTCATCGTTCACACCTCCGAGTTGTCGGGATTCAGTACTCGCTATATCGCTCTGTCGGCCACGCAAGGAGACCGCCTACTTCAGGGTGTGCCGGTTTCCAGAGGCACTACGCTACGAGTCACGCCCGGCATACTGATCCGCGCGGACCTGGACGCGGTGGTTCTGGCGATGCAGCAACGTGCGGCACGAGAACTCAAGTTGTCGCTCGATCAGATCACGATGACCTACGGACGATTCAAGATCGTGAACGGATTGCCATTCACCTACGAAGTTGATCGTGTCCATACCGCCGACAACAGAGTGCTGCCGGCAGCGCCGGTCGCCGTTCCATCGACACACGGTTAGGAAGGAGGCCTTGACGTGGTCATCGCTGTGACTTATTCCACGTGGCTGGTGCTCGTTGTGTTGCCCGTGGCGATCCTTCTGCTCCTCTCAAGGAGCCGACGCACTACGCGCTTCGTGTCCGCATGCGCACGAGCAATCGCCACGCTATTTGTCGTCCTCTGTGTCAGCTGGATCGTCTTTTGCACTCACACGGTCGCCGTCGATAGTTACGAGGATGGGCGCGCTGTCCTCATCGTTGGCCGTGTTGCGGACGTTCGTTGGGCTCCCGATGGCCGACGAGCAGCGTTTGACATCGTCGATCCGCTCGGCCGCGTGACCGTCGTGAGCACCGCTGGCGCTCCAGCACAAGGCGCGTATGCCATCGTCCGTGGTTACAAGGGCTCTCTTCCCGGCGCCGTAAACGGAGGTTCCGATGAGAGTGCGGGCCAGCCATTCATTGAGAGTGTCTTCCGATTGAGTACACCATGACGGCTTCATTCACAGAGCGCGCCATATACGTGACGGATCCGGATGGGGTCGTTGCCGGCGATGCGCTCCGCGACGCGATCCGGGCCTCAGTCGATTGGCGCGAGGCTAGCGACTCGCACGAGGGCAACCTAGCCGACTCGGGTGCCAAGCAGGAACGCGTGTTCGTGCTCCGATCGTTGCCAGAACTGTTCCCAGGCGAGGGAGTGCTCCTGGTCCATCTTGCTGGCACCGCAATGGACCATGAGGATGCGATCGCATCCTTGCGTGCAGCAGGCTTACAGGTGTCACCTGCAGACACCTCATACGAGGTAGACGACGAATGATCGCTGACCTCTTCCACTCCGCTGCGCTTGATCACCCGATCGCCAAGTGCGTCTTCGTCGTGCTTGGCGCAGGCATGCTCCTTCACGGTCGTGTGCTTCTGCGGCTTCTTGCCGGGGCACTCTTGTTCATCACCGGAGGTGTGATCTGTGTCAGGTTCCTGATTCCGCATATCGACGCGTTGCTTCCTCCCGATGTTTGGCTCCGGCTGATCTGTGTCGTCATCTCCGCCTGTCTGTTCGTCGCGACGCTGAGGTTTGCGGTTGTCCAACGATGGATTGAAGTCGTTATTGCCGTCCTCGCGGCCATGCTGGCCGCGCCGCTCACGGACTCGCTCGGCGCAGGCAATATTTCAATCGGCGTCGGGGTGTCGCTCGTCATCGCCACCATTCTGTCTCGGACGGCGCTGATCACTATCGTGGCGGCGTTGTGCTTCCTGTTCACCATTGACGCTGCGTTGTTGACAGTTCCGGTGGCCCTGGCGGTGTTGGGATCATGCGCCTTCGTGGCCTGGTTGCGGCATGGGCGCTACCCCGCCCAGCGTATCGGACTGGTCGGCAGCCGAGGGCTGGCGAGCCAGAGCGCGGGCGAAGGCGTCGAGCCAGTCGTCGGCGTGTTCGGCTCATCTCGAGCGGCGCAGCGATGGACCCATGCCCAGCGCCGGTCTGGCTATTCAGCCCGAGTCCTTGCCGGTTTGGATCGAGTGGTGCTCACCGAAGTCGGTCGAACGCGCGCGGTGCTGATGCAGTCGTTTTCGTCGGCGTATGGATTGTTTGTTTCGGTCCCCGACGTTCTCGATCGTGCGAATCGCATGATTCCCCAGACGTCCGTGTGCATCGAGACTACGACGGAGAACAGCATCAGCCTTGAGGAGATTTCAGAGCGATTGAGGACCGATCGGCGCGGGCGGGCTCTCCGGGGAAGAGGAACTCAAGGCGAGGGCGTGACCGTCGCAGTGATCGATACTGGCATGGAGATGCGCCCCGAGTTTGCTGATCGCGTAATCGATCGTGTCAGCGTAGTGTCATCAGAGCCGAGCCCGGACGATGAGTCAGAATCGAAGCACGGTTCCAACGTGGCGCAAATCATCGCTGCTCTTGCGCCGAAGGCCCGCTTACTGTCAATCAAGGCATTCGCCAAGAGTGGACGAGGTCAACTCGGCTGGATTCTCGACGCGCTCTCGCTTGCAGTCAGAAAGAATGTCGATGTTGTGAATGCCTCTTGGGGCGGATGCGCGTGTAAGGGACAAAACAAATGCATCCTTTGCCTCTCTGTCAACGGCATGTCGCAAGTGGTGTGCGCGAGTGCCGGCAACGCCGGCCCCTCGCCACGATCGCTTTCATGCCCCGGCGCAGCGAAGCGCGCAATTGGCACTGCATCGTGCAATCGCGACGGCGAGGTCTCTGCCTTTTCGTCGCGTGGCCCGTCAGAGGACCCGACCAACCCGAAGCCGGACATCACCGGGTATGGCGAACGGGTACTGCTGCGAACCGGCCAGCAAGGACCGAACAACGTCGCCATGTCGGGGACATCGTTCAGTGCCCCACAAACAACGGCGGGTGCGGCAGTCATCCTCTCGGCTGCGAGAGCAGCCGGCGATACGACCGCACACCGCAACGTCAGGTCGATCATTCAACGTTCCGCCCGTTGCGATGATCTTCGCACTCGCGACCGAAATGCTGTCGGCGCGGGCCTCTTGAGCCTCTCCGACGCGGTTCGACTTCTTCAGTCAAAGGTGCCAGCTACGGCAGGCGCCTTGACGCCGCTTCGCATGACGCCCGTACGTGCCGCCGCCGCCATCGTCCTGTGGGTCGCTGGAGTTTGGTGGTTCGGCCTCGATCACGGCTACACACTTGGCGACGCGTCGGATGGTCCTGTGCTGATGTTCGGGCGGGTACGCGACGTTGGGGCACAGATGCTGGTGTTTGACGACGGCACGGCGGCACTCCCGCTGCGAAACGATCCCTCTTCCACCGTTCCGATGCCCGGAGCATTGGCCTTGTTCGAATGCCGGTGGAATGCCTCCGACGCCGTGCTGGAATGGCGATAGCCGGTCCGTGAAGGGCGGCGTTGGGACAGGTAGGCCAGAAGTCAGCTGGTTCCGATCAGTCCATGCTGTACGATTACGGCCATGGCCAGCACCGCTGAGATCTCGCCTACCGATACGTTCGAGACAATCTTCTCTCTCAATCCGCATGAACGACCGGAGGGGCGTCAGCAGTTTCAGTATCGCGCAACGCACGCCGACGATAAGCGCGCCCCGCGAGTGATCCTGAGCACCGATCGACGCATTTCCCCGGGGCGACGCTACCGGGTTCGAGTGACCAAGGTCGCGCGGCACAAGGGCAGGAATCGGGGATACATAGAGGTAGCGGTCGTCACTCAGACGGATTTCGTCCTGAATGAACCGATTCGAATCGAACGGTCCATCGAGCGGCTGCTTAAGGCGCTCGTTGAGACCAACCAGAATGTGCTCCTCGTAGGTCCGCCTGGAAGCGCAAAATCGTGGATCCCAGGGATGATCGCTAAGACCTGCGGCTGGCACGAGCCCGCCCATATCGACTGTTGCAAACTGGATCAGGTCACCGATGCCTTCGTCAGACTGTCACCGAACGGTGAGTCGCAGCCCACCGACGCGTTGCTCGCTATCAGGCAGGCCAACGCACAACCCTACGACCACTTCGGTCTGTTCTTCGATGAGCTCAATCGGGCCTCGCCGAGCGTTTTCAATCGGCTCATGCCGCTATTCGATTCCACACCGACCATCCGTGACCCAATTACAAGTGACTTGCTCTATATCCCCAAAAAGAATTGCCACTTCTTCGCGGCGATGAACAGTCCTTCCCATGGTTGCACCGCTGCACCTTTCCTCGATCTTGCCCATCGCGACCGCTTCGCTCAGGTGGACATTGGATACCCCTCAGCTGGGGACGAACTGGCGTACCTCAGGCGTAAATGTCCGGATGCTTCAGAAGATCGGGCATCGCAGGTCGTGACGATCGCGAATGCGCTCCGAGCCAAGTGCGCATTCGTTAGCGTTCGGGCGACGTGTGAGGTCTGCAGTCTGCTCGCTCACTCGCTCTACTCGGAGGTTTCCGACGACGAATTCGCCAAGCTCGTCTGTGACACCTTTAGCTCCCGCGCCACGTCGACTGGTCCGTCCGCCGTTGACGCAGCGGAAGTACAAGAGGTGACGCGAAAGGTCGTTCATGGATGAACCTAGTGGTTGAGCGAGGAGTCCGTTGCGCTGCGGACCTGTTCAGGGATCGGCTCTCTTGGCACAAAGCACTCCGGTCTGCCAGAAGCGAAACGGTACCTCCACATCGACAAAGCCAATATCTGCGAGCATCTCGCTCTGACCACTACATCCGTCTAGTGCACTGTTGCTTACGTGCAATGGATCTAGGCAATTGTGGCTCAAGTAATGATCTTTCCAATGAGCCGCAAGATCCCTTCGTTGCTCAACGGGAATAAGCTGTGCGTCTCTGCAGTCGCTCGGCGGATGCGCAAACTGCTGGCTGATCCACTCCAGATCGAACGACCGTGCCTGCCGCGACATATCCGCAGACTGATAAGAGAACAGATCGCCGTTGATCAACACGCCACCAGGCCCGAGAAGCTCGTACGCATACTCATACGCTCGTCTCTTTTCATCATGGTCGAAATGGTGGAATGTGAACGTGCTCACTACCACTCTTGGTGGCGAGGTTCGATAGCGCGACGGAACGGCCGACGACAGCTCCTCAATGCTGAGCGACTCATCGACGAAGTCCATTTCGACCGCGGTACATCGTTTTGCGAAGTCATTCCGACTCCCGAACTGGCGCATGTAGTTGTCGCGAAGTACCGTATGCATCTCTGGGCAGAAGTCGATTGCCACGACGTGTGCCTCAGGGAGAGCTCGTAACACCCTGATTGTGGACTGGCCGGTTCCTGAGCCAACGTCATATACGAGAGTCGGAAACTTGCCGCTCTTGAGATGGTTTTGAAGCAAACGGATGATGGTCTCGTGAAGCAGCTGATAGTAAGGCACAACGAGTTCGATAGTCGCGTCGTAGGCGCCCTCAGCCGCTCTCGTGGAGAAGAACTCTTGTACACGATCCCGCTCACCCATCGGGAGCCTGCTCGATCTGAGTGGGTCTAGATGCATTGCGTTGCACCATCGTGCTCGACACGTACTCCGACAGCTCAACAAAGCGTCGCAATCGCTCAGATTTTGGCTTCGCAAGGATAGAGGCATCGCCGCGCTCCACGATCCTTCCGTTATCAAGAAACAGAATCTGAGCGCGGAGCTTCGCGGCCAAACCGAGAAAATGCGTGGCTATTACTAAACCAACTCCGGCAGTCCTCAGGTCCTGACAGAACTCGATGAATCGCTGAGTCTGCTCCAAATCTTGAGACGACGTCGGTTCGTCGAGGAGCAGCCAGCGTGGCTTGAGGATTGCTGCGCGGATCAAGGCCACGCGCTGCCGCTGACCGCCGGATGCCTCATTCGGGTAGCGCGCCACCACGTCTGATAGGTCGAATCTCTCAAGCAACGCCTCGAGATCGTCGGTAAGCCGGTCTTGCTCGGTGCCCTGGTTCTCGGCTGCAAGCATGATGTTGTCTCGCAGTGTCAAATGTGGCCAGAGAAAGAGCTGCTGAAAGACGAGGGTGATTCGAGGCCAGGGAGGAACAACGCGAGGATCAGTACCAGGGAACGTATAGATATCGTCATCGATTCGAACAACTCCGCTTGAGGGCGGATCAATCAGGGCGAGCGCTCGCAGCAGCACCGACTTACCAGCGCCGTTGGGACCCAGGCATACCGTGATACTCCCGGGTTCTACTGAGACATCGGCATCGCGCAGGACCGTTGAGCCCTGTATGGTGCGGGAGAGTTGTTCACCAATCAGCACGAGAGCTTCCTCCCTCTTAGCGCTCAGAGAGATCGCGCCGGTGTCGCCGCTGAAGACCAAGTGCTAAGCCATGTAGGGGAAGGCACACAGCTAAGAAGACAACTGCAACGAGCGAATACACCACGACTGGCTGCCGCTCCCACGCATTGATGCTCTGAGCTACGCGAAAGACCTCCTGAACACCGATGAACGAGGCGAATAGCGTGGACTGCAACGCCACGACAGCGAAGGTCAGAACAGAAGGGAGCAGTTGACGTGTGATAAGCGGTGCCTGAATACGTGTGAGGACTTGCCGCGGTGTCAGACCGCACACTTGGGCCGCCCAAATGTGCTGGCGTGGGAAGTGAATGATCGCCTCACGCACGGCGTCGGCAACCGACACAACCATATACAACGAGAGAGCGATCGCTGCCGTATAGAACGGGTCGATCACGATCCCCAGCATCGATTGCACCGGGTAGTGAATGTAGAATAGCAGTAGAATCGCCGGTGTTCCAGCGAGAAGGAATGAAGAGACGCGAGAAGGCCATGCCACGGTCCGACGCCAGCGAGCACCAGCGACACCGAGCGCTGACCCGAGGATGATCCCAGAACTCCAGATGATGATGCAGAGATAGACCGTCACCCAGAGCCCGGCAACGAGCCCTTCACGGTATTTCATCAACAGCTCGGGGATGGTCATGGCTTAGTCAAGCTTTACCGGCCAGGCGCGTCAACCCGATATGGAAGCGCGTCCGCGTAGAACGACCCGGCGTCCGGGGCGTACTTGCGCAGCAGGTCGTCGATGACGCCGCTGTTCTTCAATTCGTTGAGTGCGATGTTAAGCATCGATCGGATCGGATCATCCTTCGGGATCATCATTGAATTCGGGAAGACACGCAGTGGCTTATCAGGCGTGACGTTCTTGAGCGCGCCCGGGTTGTTCTTCAGGTAGAGATTGGCGATGTAAGGCTCAACGAAGACAACGTCAGCTTTCCGCGCGGCCACATTCTCAAGCATCAGACTGTTATCGGAGTTCTCCGGAAGCGACACTCGGGTCGCATCTGGGAAGTCAGTCCTCGCGATGATGTCGGACATCTCTCCGTCGATGGTCGCAATCCGTATATCTTGAGAATTGAACGAGCCGAGATCTCCATCGAACTGGTAGTCATATCGCACGTATGCACAGATGCCCGACCAGAAGAGCGGTGTCGTAAAGTCGACGTGCTTGCCTCGCGTTGCGTTCGCCCAGACTGGGCTGCCGATCATGTTCAACCGCCCGGTGCGGACGTCTTCGACGATACTGCCCCAGCCCGACGCTGGTACCCACTCGACACGAAGACCCATAGCTGCGGCAGCCTTCTCGAGCGCCTCGATGTGGATGCCGCGAAGCTCACCCGTGTTGATGTCACGAATGCAGCCAGGAGGGTACTCAAGATAGCCCGCCCGAATAACTCCGGCGTCAAGCACCTGCCGATAGGTTGAGGGTTGGGCGGACGCCGTGCCGTTTGAGCTTGGGGACTGCCTTTCGCACGCAGCAATCGCGAAAATGGCCACGGCGACAAGGGTGGCGATTCCGCGGAGTGAATGGACTTGTTTCGTTTTCATTAGGAGCCTCCTCTAGCTGGTTTCGGTTATCGACGTCGATGGGTTCGAGAAGAAAAACTGTCTCCACCCTCCCCGTTCGGAACCCTCTTCATAACCACTCGCGCGCGACATCGGAGAGAGAGTCACCTCAACTCGTTGCGGAAGCTTGATTTAGCGATCTCGGCCGGAAGCGGCCGATCGGGCGCGCGACTCGCGCGCGATGTCACCCAAAAGT
>CBDUST010000098.1:0-13839 GCA_965369945.1 uncultured bacterium
CCTGAAGGAAGTTCCGTCGATTGAGCCGGCAGCCGTCTTTGCGGATCGAATCGTTGGCAAGCCGTACCTTGAAATCGACATCGACCGCGAGCGTATCGCGCGCTACGGCATCAGCATTCGCAAAGTGCAGGAAGTGATCGAAGTTGCAATCGGCGGACGCACACTCACCAGGACCGTCGAAGGGCGGGAGCGCTATCCGGTGCGCGTGCGATATATGCGGGAGCTGCGCGATCAGATCGAAACACTTGGTGACATTCTCGTTCCAGCTATGGACGGTCGGCAGATTCCACTGATCGAATTGTCCACGATCAACTACGTTCGCGGTCCGCAAATGATCAAGAGCGAAGATACTTTCCTCGTTGGTTACGTGCTGTTTGATAAGCGAACAGGCTTTGCGGAGGTTGATGTGGTTGAGGCGGCACAAGAATATCTGCTCGCCAAGATCGATGCGGGCGAGCTTGTCGTGCCGGAGGGTGTCAGCTATCGCTTCGCCGGCTCGTATGAGAACCAACTGCGCGCATCAAAACGCTTGGCCCTGGTTCTTCCTTTGGCGTTGATCATTATCTTCCTGATCCTGTATTTCCAATTCAAATCGGTGTTGACGACGTTCATCGTCTTCAGCGGCGTGTTCCTGGCCTGGAGCGGGGGCTTTGTGCTGCTATGGCTCTACGGGCAGCCATGGTTTCTGGACTTCAGCGTCTTTGAAACGAATATGCGCGATCTGTTTCAGGTTCATCCGATCAATCTCAGTGTTGCGGTATGGGTCGGGTTCCTGGCGCTGTTTGGTATCGCTACGGATAACGGCGTCGTGTTGGCAACGTTCCTGCAGCAGAGCTTTGAGCGGAATAAGCCGGCAACGATCGACGAGATCCGCACTGCGACCGTTGAGGCGGGCCGTCGCCGCGTCCGCGCCTGTCTGATGACCACCGCCACGACTGTTCTGGCGCTCCTGCCGGTGTTGACATCCACCGGCCGGGGAGCCGATATCATGGTCCCCATGGCCATTCCCAGCTTTGGCGGAATGGTTGGGGCCTTACTCACGTTGTTCGTTGTGCCAATTCTTTTCTGCTCCGTGCAGGAATGGCGGCATCGATTTGCTACTATATCCCACCCCCAATCCTCTGGAGATCGAACATGAATAACTGCTTCCGAAACATCGTCGCCGTCTCGTGCCTTGCCGTAACCTGTATGGCCGGTGCGCAGACTATCACCCCGGCAAACCCTGACTTCCGGGCTGCGGACAAACCGAAGGGCGACCTCTACACCCTCGACACGTGCCCGATCTCGGGCAAGGCGCTCGGCTCAATTGGCGATGCGATCGTCAAGCAATACGACGGGCGCGAGGTGCGTTTCTGCTGCAACGGTTGCGTTGGCAGATTTGAGGCTGACAAGGAGGCTGGCTTCAAGAAGATCGACGAACAACTCATCAAACAGCAGATGCACTACTATCCGTTCGACACGTGCATGATGACCGATAAACCGCTCGTCGAAGATGGCGAGGACATCGCGGTCAACTTCATCTACAACAACCGACTCGTTCGACTTTGTTGTGAACGATGCGTGAAGAAGTTCAACAAAGAACCTGCTGCGTATCTCAAGAAGATCGATGCGGCCATTGTGAAGAAGCAGCGCGAGCATTATCCGCTTGAAACATGCGTTGTCGGCAAGGGACCGCTGGGTGCAATGGGCGAGCCCGTCGAGATCATTGCCGGCAATCGTCTCGTGCGATTCTGTTGCGCCGGATGCAAGCCCGAGTTTGAAAAGAATCCTGCCAAGTACCTGGCCATGATCGACGCCGCGTGGAAGGCGAAGCACGCCAAGGCGAGTGGCAGTGACGATCAGAAGAAAGGTCAGGATGCTGGCGGCTAGGATCACGGCAAGGCGCATGATAATCACGATCACGGCGGATCGTACGTAGCTCGGCCGATCGAATCGGAATCAAACAAAGGCACGGTCATTTCGGCCGTGCCGTTTCTCATCCATACGATTAGGTCCACGAGCCGTCTGGACAACTGGTAGCAGAACCTAGAAGGTGTACTGCAACTGCGCGTACACAAAATCGATATCATCACTTGCGCCGGATTCTTCGATGAAATCACCTGCGAAGAAGTGGCTGTAACCAAACAGACCGGTGAGATGGCTATCGAACTTGTATTTGATCGTCAGATCAAGTTCTGCGCCGACCTCATCATCGATGCCGAGTCCGCCGGCCCGAACGACGCCGCCGCCCGCGTTGTACAGCGCATCCGTATCCTCAGCACGCCAAAACAGATGGCCGGTGAGACCGACCGTTGCGCGCTCGATTGGGGTGAAACTGACGCCGCTACTAAAATCAACGATGTTTTGGCGACCAACGATGTCGATATACCCGAGGTATGCATGTCCTAATGGGAACAACTGGTTAAACGTCTCGACATCGCCGCCGGCTGTTTCGTCACCCGATGCATAGTCAAAGCCTACGTGCAATCGTGGTGAACCCCACACGTCACGCAATCGGTATCCGAGTTCACTTCCGATCATGAACGCGTTGATATCGCCCGCACCGACCTCGCCGAACTGATACACCCCTTCAAGATCGTAGTCAAAGCTTGTGTCGGCGACCTTCCCGAACAGTCGGCCACCCAGTGTGTGTCGGTCTTCGCCGCCGGTCGTGCCGTTGAACGTCGCGGTCGTTCGTTCCAACCCAAGGTAGTACAGATCGAGCCCAACGGTGTCGTCGATGATCTTGCCCGTGGCGTAGACGCCGTAGAACTCGATGTCTTCTTCTGCTTCGTTGAACTCATACTTGAGGACGGGGACAAACTGGGTCCAGAAACCGTGTACGGTCCAACCTTCGTGTTCGAGGATACCGCTGACGCCATCCCAGCGCCGCAGCGTATTCGCCCACGGCAACGGGCTAACCAGTCGCTGCTTGCCAAACAGGAACGTCTGACGTCCGGGCCGAATCGTCAATGAGGTGTCCTCAGAAAGCGGGAGCACCAGATCAACGAACGCCTGCTCTAAAGCAATGCTGTCCACATCGAGTGTTCGCTTGCCGCCGGGAAGGTCTCGATCGGTCGCCAGTGCGCTCTTTCCTTCGACGAAGGCACGAAGGTTGTCACCGAAGTGAACGTCAGCGTGTAGCGCCAGTCGCCACAGGAGAAAAGTATCATCCGCATCAGCCGGACCGCCGAACGCAAAGTCCGACCAATTTTCCAAACGAAGCCGAGCGTGCCCGCCAAAGCTCGCCCAGATGCTTGCATCATCGTTCAGCGGCACATACTTCAACGAATCCCATGGATCGGTGAGTTGTGAATCGTCCACATTTCGTAGGACGGACCAATCTTCGGTGAATCGTAAGAACCGGGATGGTGGGCGAACCAAGTCATCAGCGCCGTTGGACACGGGTTGTTGGGCTGATGCAGTAAAGACAACCATCAAAACGCCCGACGCGATGGCCCAAGTCGTAGGTTCGATTCTTCGTTGACGTGGTCTCATGTGTGATTTCCTGACGTCGGCTTCTGCCAAGAGACATTTACGTCGCATCAATCGGTCTCCATTGGCCTACGAGTGAAACTCTCGTGCCAGATCGAGGCTCGTGACAATCCCCTTGGTGGCCGTAGCGTCCGGCGTCACGCGCACGGGATTGCTCGTCATAATATCCGAGGCAGTGAGTGACGCAGCGGTCGTGCGGCCGGGCATGACTCGCCTCCTTGTCTTTATCTTAGTCGTCGTTTGAATCGATCCATTTGCGGGTATCAACAAGTGCCGTCAATCCCGATGAGTCACATGATCTGAGGTTCTCCTCGACCGGCTATGCTGTGAGTAATCCTATCGACGTATGAATGGAGCCAACATGTCATTAGAGAAAGACCAAGTTCGACCAGCGCTTGAGGCTGAACATACGCCTGAGGCGATTCGCCAGCGGCTGCAAGGCCCGATGAAGCACAGTTACCTGCGCGACTTTATCTATGGCGCCATCGACGGCACGGTGACGACGTTCGCCGTCGTCTGCGGCGTTCAGGGCGCCGAGCTGTCGGGCAGGGTCGTGGTGATCCTGGGCTTGGCGAATCTGCTTGCTGACGGATTCAGTATGGGAGCAAGCAATTATCTGGGCACACGTACCGAACGCCAACTGTTGCATCGTGCGCGAAGGCGCGAAGAGCATCACGTTGCCGCCATTCCCGAGGGCGAGCGCGAGGAGATCCGTCAGATCTTCGCCGAAAAGGGGTTCGCCGGCGAGGACCTCAAGCGTGCGGTGAGCATCATCACTTCTGACCTCGACCGCTGGGTCGACACCATGCTCAAAGAGGAGCTTGGGCTGCCGCTGAAGGGTGCATCGCCCTTCCGCGCGGCATTCACGACCTTTGCCGCCTTCGTCGTGGTCGGCATTGTGCCTCTGCTGGCGTATCTGTATCACCTTCTCGCGCCCGCCAACCAGATCACTGTCTTTGTCTGGAGCGCCGTTCTGACCGGTTTCGCGTTCTTTGCCATTGGAACCGTCAAGGGCCGCTTCGTCGAACAGCGATGGCACATTGCTGGGCTGGAAACTCTCGGCATCGGTGGAGCTGCGGCTGTCATGGCGTATGCCGTCGGTGCGCTCCTTCGCGGACTTGCCTGAGGACGAGAAATATTCACCGCAGAGGCGCGGAGATCGCAGAGAGCAGGAAGTAATGGCAGAAGCATATGTTGATCTATCTGATAGTTTCGATTGGTGGAGAAACTTGTGCGATACATCCCGGGTCCTTCACCTTCACTACTGTCTTTCCTCTGCGATCTCTGCGCCTCTGCGGTGAATCTCCTCAACCGGCTTGAAGCGCGCTGAGAAGTGGCGCAGCTCGTCCGCTTGCTCGACGATGCGAAACCCGCGCAGCTCCTCGGCGTTGTCCTTCAATGCTAGCACGACTTCGATCACGTAGTCGATGTGTGATTGGGTATAGGTCCGTCGCGGAATCGCCAGGCGCACAAGCTCCATCACAGCATGCTCACCCAACATCACTGAGCCGATCTCGCATGTTCGGATGCCGCCCGACTCATAAAGACCGCACGCCAGTGCCTGACCAGGGAACTGCGATTTGGGAATATGGGGGCAGAAAGTTCCCGCATCAATATAGATGGCATGCCCGCCCGGCGGCTGCACGATATCCACACCGCCTGCCAACAGCTTCTCACCGAGATACTCCACCGAACGGATGCGATATCGCAGATAGTCCTCCTCCAGAACTTCCTGCAAACCGATGGCCATCGCCTCCAGGTCGCGCCCTGCCAACCCGCCGTACGTAATGAATCCTTCAGTGAGGATCAGCAGATTACCAGCCCGACGGAACGCTGCATCGTCGCGGATCAACAGCACACCGCCGATGTTCACCAGACCGTCCTTCTTGGCCGAAATCGTTGCGCCGTCGGCGAGATCGAACATGTCACGAACAATCTGCCGCACCGATCGGTCAGCGTGTACGGCTTCACGCTGCTTGATAAACCATGCATTCTCCGCAAAGCGAGCGGCGTCCAAGAACAATGGCTTGCCGTACTGGTTGCACAACGATCGCACCGCCTGGATATTCGCCAGTGACACTGGCTGACCGCCGTTACTGTTACAGGTGATCGTCAGCATCACCATCGGTACGTCGTCGGCCCGCTCTTTGAGCAGTGCAGCCAGGGCATCGACATCCATATCGCCCTTGAATGGCGCGATCCGCTTCGGGCGCCGACCATTCTCGGTGAGCAGATCGACCGCTTCGGCGCCGCTGTGTTCGATATTGGCGCGGGTTGTGTCAAAATGCGCGTTGTTGGGCACGATCAATCCGCGCCCCCTATCACCCGAGCCGATCATTACCTCGACCAGAATCCGTTCGCTGGCCCTACCCTGGTGTGTTGGCAGCACATTTCGAAAGCCGGTCAAGTCTTCGATCGTGTTGAGAAAGTGGTAGTAGCTTGACGCGCCGGCATATGACTCGTCGCCGCGCATGATCCCCGACCATTGCTCGCAGCTCATAGCGCCGGTGCCTGAATCGGTCAACAAGTCAATGATCACGTCTTCCGAAGGAATGCGAAAAAGATTGTAATCAGCTCGCTGAAGGTACTCACGACGCTGCGCCGTGCTGGTCATCCGAAGCGGCTCGACCGATTTGATGCGGAAGGGCTCGATGATAGTGTTCATGGTAACTACGGAAGGAGGTTTGAGTGTTATTGCCTGCGTCTTGGAAAACAGCTGGGGGCGCTTGTGGTCCCCAGCCGTTGTCAGGAGAAAACAGTACGAGGAATTTCCAGCGTTTAATCGGTGCGGGCAGTCGTACCGAACGCTTAGAAGTTCACCTCCAGGTCGAGGTCGCTTGCGATCATTCGGGCCTTCGTCACCGGAATGAATGGATTCTGAGAGATCTTGGTTACGTGCAAGTCATCCCTTCCGAGGATCTCCAGTACCGGCGATCGCCCGGGGTTTACAGCGTCTTCGGGCATGCGAATCAGATGTCCGCTCCACCCACAAACATAGGCGCCGGGGTCGTTGATCTGATCGAAAGAGAATGTGTTTCCAACTCCAGGGGCGGGTTGTACCGGTCGTGGGTTGCTCGTTGTAGTGGCAGTCATGGTAGTGCTCCCTTTTTCATAATCGTGCCTCCATGCATGTTCAGGGACATCTGCGCGCTGATGTCCCGATCAAGGCGCTGCGCGACGCACGCAGTCGCCGATGATTTCGGTTCGTGATTCGTTTTCGGATTGACGCTCGTCTCGATTGAATTGATGAGGTTAACGGCCCAGCCGCAGCGCCACAACACGCGAGTCGTCCGCCCGTTCGGGCGAAACGAGGAACAACTTTGACGCGCGGGATCATTGGACATCCCTTGTTGTGGTCCAACCCAGCCATGCTGCCAGCCGTCCGGCCCGCGGAATCAAGCGGGGTGCTTCCTGAGTCCGGGGCAGGGCGCTATACTTGTAATACAGGAGCAGTGTATCCTGTTTGATGCAATTGGTCAACTCGCGCCGCTCAGCTTCCGGTGGATAGCGCCGACAGCCAAAGCGACCCAGTACGAACACCCCCTGCGGGAGGCCTCTGATGATTCGACCAACACGATCCTGGGCAGAACCGTACAAGATCAAAGTCGTGGAGCCTGTGGCCACGCTCTCGCGCGCCGAACGAGAAGCAGCGCTGCAAAGGGCCGGCTACAACACGTTCTTACTTCATTCCGACGAGGTGTACATCGACTTGCTCACCGACTCAGGCACCAGCGCCATGAGCGACCGACAATGGGCCGGTCTCATGATCGGGGACGAGGCTTACGCCGGAAGTCGAAGTTTTTACCACCTCGTCGAGGCCGTGCGCGAGATCTATGGCTACACGCATGTGATTCCCACGCACCAAGGTCGCGCCGCCGAGCACCTGATCAGCCGAATGCTTATCAAACCCGGAGATGTCGTTCCTGGGAACATGTATTTTACAACAACGCGACTGCATCAGGAGCTGGCTGGCGCGACCTTTATCGATGTGATCATCGACGAAGCGCACGATCCACAAAGCGAACATCCGTTCAAAGGCAACGTCGATATCGACAAGCTCCAATCCGTCATCTCCCGATACGGCGTCGATCGCATCGCCTATCTCTGTATCACCACCACAGTCAATATGTGCGGTGGGCAACCGATCTCGTTGGCGAATCTCCGGCTGGTCTGTGAAATTGCGCGCGATCATGGGATTCGTATCGTTCACGACGCGACGCGCTGTGTTGAGAATGCCTACATGATCCGTGAAAATGAACCGGAGTATGCTGACTGTTCCATCCACGAGATCGTCCGCGAGCTTTGCGATCTCACCGATGTCTGCACAATGAGCGCCAAGAAGGACAGCCTCGTCAACATCGGCGGATTTCTGGCGATCAACGATGATGAACTTGCTGAGCAAGCGCGGAATCTTGTCGTTGTGTACGAAGGGCTACATACCTATGGCGGACTGGCGGGGCGCGATATGGAAGCCATGGCTATTGGCATACACGAATCAGTGCAATTTGAGCACATCAAGGCTCGAATTGGCCAGGTGCGATATCTTGGGAAACAAATCGATGATGCCGGGATACCGATCGTCAAACCCATTGGCACACACGGCATATTTCTGGATGCAGCACGCTTCCTCCCACACCTCCCTCAATCAGTGTTTCCCGCTCAGGCGCTTGTAGCGCAGATCTATCTCGACTCGGGCGTTCGAACAATGGAGCGCGGCATCGTCTCAGCCGGTCGTGATTCCAAGACCGGCGCCGACTGCGGCTCCAAGCTCGAACTTGTTCGACTCACCATCCCACGGCGTGTCTATACCCAAGCGCATATGGATGTTGTAGCCGAGTCGGTTATGGAGGTCTATGAACATCGCGAAAAGATCGTCGGCTTAGAAATGATCTACGAGCCGAAGTTCCTTCGATTCTTCCAAGCGACGTTCGAGCCGCTGGTCCGATCGTCGCGTGACGTAGATCGCGCTCGTAAGATCACGACCATGCCGACGGCGACCGATGTTTCGACGATGAATTAGTGCCGGCCTGCGAGATGCTTGGGGCACGCAGCTATATTGAGATGCCGTCTCGCTTGCGAGGTTGGCTCCGTCTATAATTGACCCCATGCGAGCGGAAGACCTACTTGAGTTTACGCGCAAGCGGCCGTTTGAACCATTTCGGATTCATATCTCTGGCGGCAGCGTTTACGACATCCGTCATCCGGACCAGATTATCGTATTGCGCTCGCGGGCGGTGGTTGGTGTGGGGAGCGATAACGGCGTACCTGAGCGCTTGGACCACCTGGCGCTGGTGCATGTTGTCCGTGTTGAGGAGTTGTAGGGCGAACGCGTGCCATCAGGCTCACAGGAACCACCTAGGGCGCAGGGCTTCGCGTGTTGATCAATCACATCGAGAATCGTTGAGTGAAGAGGGCTCGACAGGCATGACTTCATCTCGGGACGAAGAATTGACGGTTCGTGCGTTTATTGTGCCTGCCAAGCGCACCCGATACCTCTCGTTCCTGGCTAGCCCAAAACGTCGCGGCAAAATCCTGGACGGTCTCAATCATTGCTTTGATATCGATTCACGTTTCGCTACGGCCATCAAATCGTCCGTTGATGTGCTCGTCGAAGATGACGAGGATATCGCCGTCAACTTCATCTACAACAACCGACTCGTTCGACTTTGTTGCAAGAACTGTGTGAAGAAGTTCAAGAAAGATCCTGCTGCGTATTTCAAGAAGATCGATGCCGCCATCGTGAAGAAGCAGCGCGAGCATTATCCGCTGGAAACGTGCGTTGTCGGCAAGGGGCCGCTCGGGGCGATGGGTGAGCCGGTCGAGATCATTGCCGGGAACCGGCTGGTGCGATTCTGCTGCGCCGGATGCAAGCCCGAGTTTGAAAAGAACCCTGCCAAGTACTTGGCCATGATCGACGCCGGGTGGAAGGCAAAGCACGCCAAGGTGAGCAGTGGTGATCACGAGAAGAAAGGGCACGACGCTGACGACCAGGATCACGGCAAGGGGCATGATGATCATGATCACGGCGATCACGACGGATCGTAAGCAACTCTAAGGATCGAATGTGAAAAAGATAAGGGCACGGTCATTTCGACCGTGCCTTTTTCTTATTCACGAGATTAGATCCGGGAGCCATCTGGACGAGCGGTAGGAGAAGCTACAGCGTGTACTGCAAGTGCGCGGAACCTCGCCGACTTGATGGCGATGCCCGGCCAATGGGTGGATCCAATCTGCCAACCCCGGCCGATGAAGAAGTTGATCCTCGACATTGATCCCAGCGCGCCGAGAGTCAGCGAGACCTACGGACGGCAGGAAGGCTCTGCGTAACGGATGGAAATCAGCTGCGGGCCACCGGCATCCGATGGGCACAAAGTAGCGGCCTAACGACCAAGCTCAGCGGCGCGCATTCTTGTGCGTCCGCTGGCATGCCTTGTTGGCCTCCAGTTCCTGTCGTTGTGATTCTGTTCTCACCTTCTCAACAAGGTCCTTTGGCACTCTCAGATAGCAGGCGGAACCACCGTATACCGCAGAAAAGAGCTCTGTATGACCTCTCAATTCAAACCTGTTGTCCTTCGAATAGTCACCGATCTCAACAGGATCACCATTGGGATGAGACTTCAGCCGACCTTCGAAAACCTTTAGGATATCCTTCTTGGTCTTGAGCAGCTTCAACTCGCACGATGCCGCAATGAGCGAGGAACCTGCTGTCTGAGGATGGTCCAGGTTGATTGTCTGAATTGCCCTCTTCTCTTCCGTGTTGTAATGCTGGAAACAGATCAAAAACTCATCCCCCTTCTTTACAAGGGCCCGATTGGGCTCACTCAAGCGGAGCTTGTAGTAGCCTTGGTCCGTCTCTTTGGTTGGTGTTCCTCTCAATCCCCTTTTCAGTGTCATGTGCAATTTGACACTGCTCTCCCCATCTTCCTCCTTCACCTTCGTAACCACATAGATCCCAGAATCAATGCAATGGTCTGCCAACCACTCCAGCGAAGGAGCAACAATGATTTCCGCTTGAGCCGTTGTGCATAGCCAAAACATCGCAAAGATCGAAATGGCTAACTGTTTCATGTTTATTCTCCAGACCAACAATAATTAGAGTGATCCGCAAAACATAGGGAACTTCGTTTCCTGTCCGCATAACACGCTTCTGGATCATCTGCCAGCGGCGAGCTAAGCCATTGATCTAACGACGAGGGGTCTGCGATGTCAATTTGCCCCAACCCCCGCCGAAGCGTATCAACCATCTCGCCGTGACCGCCATCATCAGCGGGCTCGCACTCGTTTCTTCGACATCGTCTTTTTACGCCCACGTTGCGGGCCGCGCTTCTTTTGATTCTTTGCGCCGGAGCTTCGTGCTGAGACGGTGAGTCTCGTCCCGGACGGCTGGCACAGCGATGGGCCGCGAGTTCCGTCGATCACACTTTGGAGCGTCATCTGACCCAAGCTGTTCTGAAGCAGCGCAATCACGTCGTCGATGCGACTGTGCAGCGGGCAAAGCTTGCTCTTGTGCGCTTCACGCCCCAATGGACAATCTACGATCCGCTCCAAAGGATCGATCACATTCACGACATCCAACAGCGTCGTGCGATTCGGATCGCACTCCAGCCGGAAACCGCCGCGGCGACCGCGCTGCCCTTGGACCATCTTTGCCCGCGCCAGCCACTGCAACACTTTGACGGTGTAATCAGTTGGAACCTTCGTCGCGTGAGCGATCGACTCGCTGGTCAGTTGTTCGCCGTTGGACTCGGCGAGGTGGATCATGATGCGAAGGGCGTATTCAGCAGTGGTCGAGAGCATAGGGGCATCCTTGCTTAGCATGTGATATTCGCATGAACAACTCCGTAAATCAAGTGCCCGAGGCCTTCACGCGGTATAGCCCGCTCCGATGAGCCCTGAAGTCGTTCTTCGGGGTGATTGGAGGCAACTCAATCCGTCGCAAAGCGTCCGGGGACGACTAAATCGGCTGCAGAGCCGGCTGACCGGATTGATGGAGCATCCGTTGAAGGGCAAGTCGAGCCGAGTCCTTCACCTCGCATGGAACCACGATGCGATTGACTTCCCGACCGGCGGCCAGGTTGTCCAGCGTCCACAGCAAATGGGGTGGGTTGATCCGGTACATCATCACACACAGACACAGGCGCTCGCCGAGCATCCGCACGTTCACGTCGCGTGCCACGGCCTGTTGCGCGAGCCGGTTGACCAGATGCACTTCGGTTCCGACGGCCCAGTTGGTTCCGGCTTCGGCCTGCTCGATTTGGCGAATGATGTACTCAGTGGAGCCGACCTCATCTGCTCGGTCCACGACTTCCTTGCGGCACTCCGGGTGGACGATGACGTTGATGCCACCCTTCGCGTCATACTCTCGCCTGACGTCTTCGATCTGGGTTGGCGAAAAATGCATGTGGACGGAGCAGTAGCCCGACCACAGAATGATGTCCGCGTCCTGAACCTGCCACGACGTCAGTCCGCCGTTTGAGCGTTTCGGATCCCACACGACAGTTTCAGAAGGACCGAGCCCCTCGGCTTCGTCTACTTCGGTGATGAACCCCAGTTTCGACGCAGTGTTACGTCCCAGATGCTGATCCGGCAGGAAGAGGATCTTGATCTGCTCATCGAATCGCACCGGCTGCGTGCCGCCGGCCAACGCCCATTCAAACACAGCCTGGGCGTTGGTGCTGGTGCAGCAGGCGCCGCCGTGCTCGCCTACAAAGGCTTTGATCGCCGCGCTGGAGTTGACGTAGGTAATGGGGACGATGCGCCCCGTCCATCGTCCGCGCAGGGCATCATGGATCGAGTGCCACGCTTGGACAACGTCGTCGTACTCAGCCATGTCCGCCATCGGACAACCCGCAGAAAGGTCCGGCAGAATCACCGCGACCGAATCATCGGTCAGGATGTCCGCGGTCTCGGCCATGAAGTGCACGCCGCAAAAGACAATGTACTTTGTGCCGCGCTTTGGGGATTCCTCGGCGGCGAGCCGGCTCAGCTTCAGACTGTCACCGGTGAGATCGGCATGGCGCAGAACATCGTCTTGCTGGTAATGGTGGCCGAGGATCAACAAATCGCTACCCAGGGCCCGGCGTCGAGCGGCGATTCGCGCAGCCAATTCATCCTCGGTCAATGTCTCGTAGGATTCCGGTAGCGGCGGCTGCCAACGCATGAGATTGAGGTCTCCTGAGGCGAGATTATCACGCCTTGAAGGTTACGTCGGACCCGATGAACAACGCGACGCGACGAATAGACGACACGATTATCCTGATATTTGTATTCTGGCAGCGCGCCACGCCCAGTCAAGTCTTGGCCCACAAATCAGGACCGATTCACTGCCTCTGGCTGAATGTCAATAGTCCAATCAAACCGTCTTGACCGCCGTTGGATTCGCGTCGGATGTAGCGCTCGGATCGTAGTCCCTGGGTTGGTGGTTCACCGGTCCGCTTCGAATGACATTTGCCCGCAGCTGCTGACCGATGATTTGTTCTGATCGTTTACCGTTTCCGATCATCGCATCGACATCAATGCCGGTCTGGACGTTCATCTCCGCCAGCAGACAAACAAGATCCTCCGTGCACGTGTTGCCGGTGAACCCGAACTGGTACTTATTCGCGTTCGTTGCCGGCTGCCCGCCGATCGCCCCCAGCGACGTGTCAACGTACCGCAGCCCCAGTTCCAGCGCCACGAAGCTGTTGACGATCCCGTTACCGCGCGTATCGTGGAAATGGGCGATGAACTGGGCGTCGGGAAACTCGCTTTGTAACGCTCCGATGCGTTGTCGCACCTGAAGCGGATTCGCCGCGCCGGTCGTGTCTCCAAGCATGATTGTTTGTGCGCCATGCTCCAAATAGAACCGCGTCAGGTCGATCACATTCGCCATCGGCACATCGCCGGAAATCGGACACCCATACACCGTCCCCGGGCATCCGATCACTTTGACACCCATCTCATGAGCGCGATGCATGACCCTGGCATGTGACTGCTTCGCTTCATCATGGGTCATGCGGAAGTTGACTTGATTGTGAGCCTCACTTGACGAGATCATCAGAATAATCTCGTCCGCCCCATACCCTTGCTTGTGGCACTCCTGAAAGCGCTCAAATCCGCGCTCGTTTGGCATCAACACGACGTAGCTGACCCCGGGCTTGCGATCCACCGCTTTCAGCACCTCCACGCAATCTGCGAACTGGGGCAGTAACCGCGGATGTGAGAAGCTCGTTACCTCCACTTTCCTCTGGCCCGAGGCGATGATCCGATTGAGCATCTCCAGCTTTTGCTCGGTCGGGATCACTTTGGGGATCGATTGCAGCCCATCCCGGGCCCAACATTCACACAAAATGACGGATTCTGGAAGTGCCATGATTTTGAGCCGAT
>CBDUST010000099.1:0-13795 GCA_965369945.1 uncultured bacterium
ATCGGTTGGATCAGACCATGAAGCGATCCAAACGTGATGGAAGCCGATTCGCCGTGCTCTTCATCGACTTCGACCGATTCAAGGTCATCAACGACAGCCTGGGCCACGACGTGGGCGACAGCCTCCTGTGCAGTATCGCAGACATCTTTCGTCGTGAAGTTCGTGAATCGGACACGGTGGCTCGGTTGGGCGGCGACGAGTTTCTCGTTCTTCTGAACTGTCTCGCCGAATGGTCGGACGCCGACAAGAAAGCCACACTGCTTCTCGATGCATTCGCCGAGCCGCACGTTGTCTCAGACCATCGAATCGTTTCCACCGCTAGCATCGGTCTGGTGACCAATGAACATACCTATCAACGCGCCACCGATGTGATTCGCGATGCTGACGCCGCCATGTACCAGGCAAAGGCGAAGGGCGGGGCAAGGATCGTGAGCTTCGATAGTGGAATGCACGAGCGGGCGATGAACCGCCTGTCGCTTGAAGCAGATCTACGCTTCGCCATGGCGGAGGATCAACTGAGGCTTGTATACCAGCCGATTATCGATTTGGCGACGGGCGCGGTTTCGGGTTTCGAGGCGCTGATCCGCTGGGATCATACCGAACGGGGCGTGGTCAGCCCCATTGAGTTCATCCCCATCGCAGAAGAGACGGGTCTGATTATCGAGATCGGACAGTGGGTGCTACGCACGGCATGCAGGCAGATCGCAGACTGGAATCGTCGGCTGGGTCTGGAAGCCAATCTCGCGATGAACGTCAATATTTCGAAGCGGCAACTCCTGGGTGCCTCTTTCATTGATGATGTCCTCGAATGCCTGCGAGAGTTTGATGTGCCGGCGGAACAGCTGAACCTGGAAGTTACGGAATCCGTGTTCTCTGACGGACGATGTGAGGTCGCCCCATTGCTTATTCAGCTCCGTGAACATGGCTTGCACATTGCCATGGATGATTTCGGAACCGGATTTTCATCCTTGAGCGCGCTTCATGACTACCCAATCGACGTGTTGAAGATCGATCAGTCCTTTGTTCGCAATCTTGATGGTAATCGCTCCCTTCTCGCAGTCGTGGCTTCAGTCACGGCGCTCGCGGAGAATATCGGGATCACGACCGTCGCCGAAGGCATCGAGACGGCAAATGCAGTCGGCGCACTGCAAACGATCGGGTGTACATGGGGACAGGGTTACTACTTCGCCAAGCCGATGACGCCTGCCGATGCGGAGGCGTATATTCTCGGCATTCACAAGGAGAAGCGTGGGGCGTAGGCCAGAGCAGCGTTTTGCCAGCTGTATCCGTCCGCCGATGCCGAACGACCGGAAAGAGGCGACCTATTATGCGTTTCTGTGCTCTCAAACCCGAATCCTGATCCAGTCCGAAGGTGAGTAAGTCGGGTAGATTCCGGCCTCTGTTTGGAGGCCAATCAGGATGAAACGGAAGCGATTCACGGAAGAATAAATTGCGTTCGCGCTTCGGCAGGCGGAGAGCGGTGTTGCAGTGACGGACGTCTGCCGAAAGCGGCAGATCAGCGAGCAGACGTTCTACCGGTGGAAGAAAAAGTACCTCGGCATGGGCGTGGCTGAAGTGCGCCGATTGAAACAACTCGAGGACGAGGCGCGTCATCTCAAGCAGTTGGTAGCGGATCTGAGTCTGGACAAGGCGATGCTGCAGGACGCAGTGGGAAAAAGACTCTGAAACCTGCTCAGCAGCGTGATCTGGCGAAGCAAACGCAGGTCGCGTACGACGTGAGCGAACGTCGAACGTGCTTGACCTTCTGCCTGGCGAGATCAACGATCCGCTACCGAAGTGTAGCGGACGAGCCGGTGTCACTTCGCATGCGTATTCGTGAGTTTGCCGAGGTTCGCGTGAGTTGGGGGGTATCCGCGGATATGGGTGCCACTTCGGCGCGAAGGCTGGTTGGTGAACCGGAAGCGCGTGTATCGTCTCTATCGAGAAGAATGACTATGTATGAAGTGTCAGAAGCCACACCGTCATCGGAGCAGTTCAACGCGGATTCCGCCACCGACGGCCGGTTGCACAAACGAGACTTGGTCGATGGACTTCATGGCCGGCGAACTATTCGATGGGCGTCGGTTCCGTCTTCTTACGATGGTCGATGACTTCACGCGCGAGAGTCTGGCTGTGAAGGTCGGTCAACGGTTGGCGGGCGCGCAGGTCGCAGAGGTTCTGGATCGGATCGGACGTGTTCGTGATCTTCCGAAACGGATCCGTGTTGACAACGGAACAGAGTTCACGAGCAAGCGTTTTGATCAGTGGGCGTATATGACTGGCGTGAAGCTCGAGTTCAGCCGTCGCGGAAACCCACGGATAACGGGCTGATTGAGGCGTTCAACGGCTGGTTGCGTGCCGAGTGCCTCAACGAGAATTGGTTCTTGTCATTGGATGATGCACGCTCGAAGGTTGAATCGTGGCGTCGGCATTACAATAATGATTGTCCCCACAGCGCCTTAGGAACCTGGCCCCAAGGGAATTCGCTGCATCGTCGAGCCAGGTGGACATGCCCGGATGAAGCCAAAATCTCACCCTGCGACTGATACAGAAACGGGTACAAGCGCAGGCTCATTGCGATATGATGAGAGCGGCTTGTAATTGCACTGAATAACGCTCGTTCCAAGGAGATGTAGACGTGATGAGATTCTCAACACTGATTGGCACGGCAACGGGGGTTAGTTGGGTGATGCTTGTTGGATGTCAAGCCAAGTCAGCTCGGCAAATCATGGTCGAACCGGAGAATGTGCTTGCCGTCGCGCCGATGGATGTTCAGCAGATGGACTCCGCTTGGGAGTATGTGTCCGGCAAGTACGATGCCAACGGTGACGGTCAGGTCGTCGCGGCGGAGTACGACCGCGACAGTGGGCGATTCGATCGTTTGGATCGAAACAGCGACGGCGTGATTACGGCAGCGGACTTCGCGCGCGGCAGAGGCGGCCGCGGCGGAATGGGCGGAATGCGTACGCAGCGATTGATCGCTCAGTACTTCCAGATGGATGACGATAACGGCGAGCTTGCGCTACAAGAGTTGGAGCAAGCGATTCTTTCGTACGACGCCAACAACGACGGGTACATCGAGCGCGACGAGTTTGAGAGCCAAGCCGAGGCTCGGCGTATCGTTTCATCGGAGCGGATAGAGGGCATGATGCGCATGGCGATGCATGGGATGGAGCCGTGGGATGCGCTGATCGAAGGAACGGATTCCGACGACGACGGGCATATCGCCGGCAGTGAGCTTGTGGCGTTCTTTAGGGAGCGTGACGATGGTGACGGCGTGTGGTCGCTGAATCGAGGTCGCGGGGGAAGAGGCGGCGGTAGACGAGATGGGCCGGGCGGCGCTGGCTCACGGGCAATGAGCGGTGCGCCGGAGGGTGAGATGGCGCCGGACTTCACGTTGGCGCCGCCGCACGGCAATGAATCGGTGATGCTCTCCTCGTTCCGCGGAAGCTTGCCGGTCGCATTGATTTTCGGAAGCTATACATGACCGCCGTTCCGTCAATCAGCCGGTCGGCTGAAGGAATTATGGAACACGTACGGCGATCAAGTTCAGTTTTTCGTTGTCTACATTCGTGAGGCACATGCGCTCGATGGGCGATCACCGCTTGGTGGCGGTGGTATGCCGATTGTCGAAGACCCGGTGAGCATCGCTGAGCGCAACGCGGTTGCGAGTGTGTGCATGACGCGCTTGGCGCTGGACCCGATGCCCTCGCTCGTTGATGGTATGGATGACACTGTGGGCAAAGACTATGCGGCCCATCCGGATCGCCTGTATCTCGTTGGAAAAGACGGGCGAATCGCCTTTGACGGCGGTCCAGGGCCGATGGGATTCAAGCCCGATGAGCTGGAGGCAGCGATTCGCATGGAGCTTGGTCTGGAATAAGGCCGACTTCTGTTGGTTCATCGAACGCGGGTTGTCCACGTAAGAAATAAACAACGGATTTGCCTTGGCGCAGATTGCCGGGATGAGCCGTTGTTTACTTCAAACGGGAGTGGATGGGAATCGAACCCACCTGGGATCTGATTTACAAACCCCACAACGGGTTTGAAGCCCGTGGCCGCCACCAGGCGTGCTGACACTCCCGAAAAAGAACCGGCGGTGAACGATTGCAATAGATCGCGTTTGCTGCCGCCAGGAACTCATGAGTTTACGCATTCGAGTCGTCAATCACAAGTCATTGCAGCGCTGATTGCAGTGCTTCTAGGAGCGGGGCATCCTGATCGGGGAACACCGTCCTGAGATCGAGCCAAACCCGACCGTCGCTGACTCGTGGCAGAATTGCCGGCGATCCGGTGCGCAGCATCGACGCCAATTCTTCTTCGTCGATGGATTCGGCTGCGATCACGATCGCGCAGCTGGGGATTGCTTCGGTGGGGACAGCGCCTCCGCCGAGATACGCTTGAGACTCTACAAGTTGAGCCGAACGAATACCGCGTAGTTGTTTGATCTGCTCGACGAGAGATTGTCCACGGCGCTGAAGCTCCTCAACCGGCGTGGCCAACATCTTTAGAACAGGGACGGTATCGGTGACCGACTCGACATCCCGGTGAAGTTGAAGCGTCGCGCCGAGCCCGGCCAAGGTGAGTTTGTCGACGCGGATCGCGCGCATCAGTGGATTCGCCTCCAACCGATCGACAAGCGCTTTGGAGCCGACGATGATGCCTGCTTGCGGACCGCCGAGCAATTTGTCGCCGCTGAACAGCACAAGGTCGGCACCCGCTTCGATGGAGTCGGTCGCAGACGGCTCTTGGGATAGAACGCTGAGCGAATCAATGTTACCCAACGAACCCGAACCGATATCGTGAATGACCGGCAGATCGTGATGTCGCCCCAGTGAGACGAGATCATGGATCGAAACGTCCTGACTGAATCCCTCGATGCGGTAATTGGAAGGGTGAACCTTCATGAGCGCTGCGGTCGAATCGTCGATCGCTTTTTCGTAATCGTTCAATCGTGTGCGATTGGTTGTGCCGACTTCGCACAGGATTGCGCCGCCCGCCTTCATGACGTCGGGCAACCGAAAACTCCCGCCGATCTCGATCAACTCACCGCGCGAAACGATGACGCTTCGGTCGTTGGCCAACTCGTTGAGCACCAACACGAGCGCAGCGGCGTTGTTGTTGACGACCGTTGCGGATTCAGCGCCGGTCAACTGACCAAGCAGCGAGCGGACGATTGTGCTTCGCTTGCCGCGTTTGCCGCTATCCATCTCCAATTCGACGGGCGCGTAACCTGCGGCAACTTCAGCGATGGCGCGCACGGCAGCGTCAGCGAGCGGTGCTCGACCGAGGCCGGTGTGGATGATGATGCCGGTAGCGTTGATCACGGGCTGTAGCGGTGGTTGCTGCAATAAGCGCACTTTGATCTCAACCTGGATGAACAGGCTTTCCATCGATGGCGGGTCTGTTGCGGCACCTGAACCACCAAGCTGAGCGCGATACTCATCAAGCACTTTGCGCACCGCCTCGACGATCAAGTACCGTTCGGCGCGGTTCACATTTCTGCGTTCGAGGACATGTTGCACAACATCATTCACAGCCGGAAGTTGACGTCGAGGCTCGTCACTGCTCGGCGCGTTGCTGCGCGGTTTCGCTGTTGAGGCATCATCGCCAGTCATGGTCTTATCCTATTCGACAAACGAGCTTCGAGAATCCACAGCCCGATAACCTTCATTGGCGAGCTGTGTTCGAAGCGGCGGCTTGCGATGACGCCGTTAGAACACGCAGGTCGCCGTCTCGCCGTGTGAATCCAATGCGATCCAAGTATTCGCACAGTGGAACCGCAAATTTGCGCGTTGTTGAGAGCGTTTCCTTGATCTGACCCATGGTCTTGCCGCCGGTTGAAAGGGCCTGAGTAATGCGATCGCGCAGCTCCACCTCTCGATCATGGTGGATAAACAAACCGCCGCCAAGATGTGCAAGATGACCTTGCGCAACGGCCAGATCGATTAGGGGTCGCAGCTCGTCCGTCGCCACATCCAAAGAAGCAGCCAATTCAACTGGCTCGGGCGGGCTGAATGCCGCTTTGTGGTATGCCTCGACCGCGCGCTTGAGCAACTGCTGTTGCGCTTCACTTAGCGTTGGCTTGAACTCCGCCAGACCGACATCGCGATCGGATCCTACAAGTTCGCCGTCTTCGATCAGCCGATCGATGAGGCCGTGAACGAGATTCGCCTCCAGATAATTCAGCTTGCGAACGACGCTCGTTCGTGCAACGGCCGACTCAAGCGGCGATGCGGTGTGAAGCTGCCGTAGAGCTTCGACGACCAGAATTCGCAGCTCGTTGAGGTAGTCCTTGTGAAGATGAACGGCGCTGCGCTGGCCGGCGTGGAGTGTGAGCAGCGTCTCATCTGCTTGAAGCTGTTCAAGTGCAACATGTGCGCGGTCGAGGTTCAGGTCGGCGTCTCGTGCAAGATCAAGTTCGCCAAAGGGATTCGCGCGATTCAAGTACGCTGCGGTTGCGGCTCGAGTCAAATCATCCCCGGCAAGCAGATCAGTAAGTCGGCGCCGAGCGGCATCGTCTTGCCTTGCGATTTGCTTGGCGGACGGCTGCACGATGTTGCCGCCGCCGATGGTGTGCAGGGGCGACTCACTGCGAAGAACAAATGGCTGCTGAAACACCGACGCAACCGGTTCACTACATTCCAACTGGGCCAGACACGACTCGCCGCCTTGCAAGAGTGTTCCCTTCAGCAGCCGAACCTGCACCATTGTCTCCTGCGTGCCGATGTAGAGTCGCAATCGCGCGCGATGCTTGATAGGCCAGGGACTGTCGGGCAGGATGGAAAGCTGAACCGTCAGCAGTCGTGAAGGCGCAAGGAACCTCGGCGTGGCGAGCGTGTGTCCGCGCGAAATCTCGGTGTGGTGAACGCTAGCAAGATTCAGTGCTGCACGTTGCCCGCGACCGATCGACCGGACCTCCGTACCATGCGTCTGAATTCGTCGCACACGAACCTTCTTCTCACGCGGCAACCATTCCAGCTCATCATCCACGGTCACGACTCCGGACGATACGGTTCCGGTTACCACTGTTCCCAAGCCTTGCAGTACGAAAGATCGATCGATCGCCAATCGAAACGGTTCACGCCCATCATCAGGTTGAATCGTCTGACAAACGTTTTCAATCGCGCGTTTGACCTGTTCAACACCATCGCCGGTGATGGCTGAGGCGCGAACGATCGGGGCGTTTTCAAGGAACGTACCGGCGACGAGATCGCGCACGTCCTGCTCGACCAGGTCAAGCCAATCCTCTTTCGCAAGATCCGTCTTGGTGATTACGATTAACCCCGTCGGCACACGCAGAAGTTTGAGGATGGCCAGATGCTCGCGCGTTTGGGGCATCACGGAGTCATCAGCCGCGACGATCAACATCGCCAGGTCGATTCCAGACGCTCCGGCGAGCATGTTTCTGATGAATCGTTCGTGTCCTGGCACATCGACGATGCCCAGGCGAAAGGGCCCGACTTCCAGATGAGCGAAGCCGATGTCGATGCTTATGCCGCGTTTCTTCTCCTGCTCCAGCCGATCGGTGTCGATCCCCGTCATGGTTCGAATCAGCGCGGTCTTGCCATGATCGATGTGGCCGGCCGTACCCAGGATGAACTCTTGCCGCGGCATGGAGAACAAATGGTAGGTCCAACGTCGCTCCAGGCGAGGATGTGGGGCAAGGTCTACGGCTGGATGACGAGCTGATGATCTTTCAGTTTATCGACCGAGCCGACCACAGCTACCGATTCGAGATCGGCGTCCCGGCAATGACTCAGCAGCTCGTCAACCGAACTCGCGTCCATGGCCAGCAATAACCCGCCGGAGGTCTGCGGATCAAAGAGAAACTCAGTCAACGCCGAATCGGCCGGCACGTCCAGCTGCGAAGAAGGCTCCACGTGCTGCCGGTTCGTGGCGTTCGCGCGGGTGTGATGCCCCTTCTCCGCTAAGTCCAGCGCACCAGTAAGGAGCGGAAGCCGGCTCAGTTGGAACGTGATCGACACGTTGCTGGCCTTGGCCATTTCCAAGGCGTGCCCGGCAAATCCGAATCCGGTGATATCCGTCGCAGCGCGAACGCCAAGTGATACCGCCGTCTCAGATGCTGCGCGATTCAGTTGAATCATGCTCGCGCATGCAGCAGCGAGTACATCATCAGTGCATTTGTCTGCCTTTAGTGCGGTGGTGATGAAGCCCGTGCCAAGCGCCTTGGTGAGAACGAGCACGTCGCCGGGCTTGGCGCCATCGTTGGTCATCATCTTGGCGGGGTCGACGATGCCGGTGACCGACAACCCGTATTTGATCTCGACGTCGCGCACGGAATGTCCACCCACAATCACGGCGTCAGCACACTGCACGCGCTCGGCTCCGCCCGCTATGATTTCCTGCAACACGCTCAAATCGAGTTTGTCATCGGGGAAGCCGACCACGTTCAGCGCCGTCTTGGGTTGTCCACCCATCGCATAGACATCGCTCATTGCGTTTGCGGCGGCGATCTGGCCAAACACAAACGGATCGTCAACCAACGGCGGGAAGAAATCCAACGTCTGCACGATCGCCAATCCATCGGCGAGGCGATAGACGCCTGCGTCGGAGAAGTGTTCAGCACCAACGAGCAGATTGGAATCGGAGAACGTGGGAAGTGCCTGCACAACCTGTGCAGTCGCCTGAATCGGCAGTTTGCCGGCTCAGCCAGCGCAGCTTCCATAGTCCATCAAGCGTTTCTTGCGTCCAAAGGCCATGATAATTCTGAGTCTATGCTAGCATGGGAATGCACGGGCGTGATTGAGGGTTGATAGGGGAGCCGATCACCTGACTGACGCTGATCAAGGAGGCCGCGCACATGGAATCACGATACAAGGCTATTCTCTTGGCGATCTCAGTCTCCGTCGCGCTCGGGACTGGCGCTTCGGCCCAGTCGCCGCAGTTTGAGGTGGGCCAACCGTTTCCGGATATCGTCCTGCCTTCGCTTGAAGACGGACGGCCTACATCGATCGCCGATTTTCGCGGCAAGAAGTTGATTCTTCACGTCTTTGCCTCGTGGTGAGCGGGCTGCCGTCGGCACGTGCCCGGGTGGCACGAACAAACCATGCAGCTACAAGACCGCGGGCTCATCCAAACCGTCGGCATCATTCAGGAACAACATCCCGATCGCGCACGGTTGTTCATGCAATGGAAGCAGATGGACTGGCCCATCCTTGTTGATTCACAGAATCAGCTCGGTGTGGCTGTGGTGCCGATCACTTTGCTCATCGATGAACATGGCATCATTCGAAACCGTCGTCCGCCGCGAAGAGGTATCGCGGAGTTTGTCGAGCAATGGGTCGGCGAGGAATACGAATCGCCCAGTGTTGTCGATACTTCATCTTCCGAAGCACCGAATATCGACGAGCTGCGCAAGGCGACGGAGAATGGGACTGTCGATACATGGCGCGCCTACGGTCAAGCGCTCGTGAATTGGGGCGGAGCAGACCATATCAACGAGGCGATCGACGCTCTTGCGCAGGCTGTTCAGATCGATCCGGGCCACGGCCTGACCGAATTCCAATTGGGTGTTGCGTACCGAAAGCGCTACGACTCGGCTCATCGACAGGGTGGTGATTTCCAAAGCGCTGTCGATCATTGGGGCCTAGCGCTAGCCATCGATCCGAATCAATACATCTGGCGGCGACGTATTCAGCAATATGGGCCGCGATTGATGAAGCCGTATCCGTTCTATGATTGGGTGCACAAGGCTCGCGAGGAGATCGTGGCGCGTGGTGAGACGCCGTCACCGCTGATCGTCGAGCCGAACGGTGCGGAGTTTGCCCATCGTGAACGATCATTCAGCGCCGATGAGACCGTGCCCAGCGAGCCGGAATCAACCGACCTGATCCATCGTGACAGGGAGGGGTTCATTGTTGCGGAGGCGACGGTCGTGCCGGGCACTGCGAGTCCTGGCGACGCAGTGCGCGTCCATCTGTCGTTCAGCCCCAACCAGAATATCAAAGCCCACTGGAACAATGAAGCTCAGCCGATGCAGCTTTGGGTCAAGCTGCCCAAGGGCTGGGAGATCGATCGACGGTCCCACACGATTGCCAACGCTGCGACTGCGGTCTCACTGGAGACTCGAGTTATCGAGTTTGAGTTGCATGTTCCAGCGGACGCTGCGCCTGGCCCAGCGACGATCGGAGCCTACGCACTGTATAACGTGTGCGAAGGCGCGAACGGCGTTTGTCTTTACCGTCGCTACGACTTGAAGATTCAACTTGACATTACCGAGGCGTCCGAATGATCAGCGTTGTGAGTTGAGTAGCCGGTCAGCCTCGTTGAGTATCGCTCGCCAATCGGCCCGATAGTGGATCATCTGTGGAAACACCTGGCGAACGATGCCCTTCGTATCGATCAAGTATGTTGAGGTGCGCTCATAGCTCGTTGTGTTCTTACGATCAAAATCCGCAGCGATCACGAAACGCGGCGCGGGATCAAAGTGTTTGTAGAACCTGCCGTGTGATTCGAGATCTTTATCTTCCTGAGCGATAGCAATAACAACGATGTTGCGAGCCTCAAACTCATCGTACATTTTCTGCAACTGACCCAGTTGCTTGGCGCAGAATGGTCACCAAAACGCACGATAGGTTGTGAGGATGATGTTGGTTTTGCCGAGGTAATCATCGAGCGTGACGGTCGAGCCGTCTGCGCGTGGAAGCGCAAAGGGCTTGGCGCGATCGCCGATCTGCAAGCCGCTGCCTTCGCCACCCCAGTTGGAGTTTGACGAATCGCCTCCCTGCGCCGTTGCCTCGGGCTGAAGCGGCAGTTCAAGACGTTTGCGAACGAAGAAGGCGTTTTCATCTTCGCCTTGACGAACGTAGGTGATGATATTCAGGCCAATGCGATCATCCGCGCCGGGCTCTGTCGTTAGTGTGAATTCGACCACGTTCGAGCCAACTTCGATGAGCCGTTCGTAGGGCGCTTGGAGGAACTCGTTGCGCGACAGTTCACGGTGGTCGCTGAGGACCTTGCCGCTTAGGTGAACCGACTTCGGCACGTTGATCTGGAGGATCGGCTTGGGAATGCCCGCAGTCGAAGCAGACCAGCCTTCAGCGACTGAAACCCTGAGTTGGATTTCATACGCCTGGCCAACAACTAACGACTTCGCGCCCAACGTTGCTGAAACATTGATCATGTTGGGGATGGTTTCCTGCATGGCGAGGCACATTGCCACGGCGAGTGATAGGTCGAACAAGTGCGTACCCTTTCGGTTAGGAAGCGGTCATCGTCGATTCAGCAAACCAATCCAGGCGGAGATTATTGCATCTCCCGCTGATTTGTGAAACTTCGCAGAATAGGTAGCACGCCCACCTGGCCGAGCGGCGCTGATGTATATAAAGGATAGCGGCTGTCAAGACGGTGGTGTGCGTCGTCACGTTGTATAGGTCGAGTTGATGTGGACGTATTGCTCGGTGAGGTCGCAAGTGAAGAATTCCTCAGAGGCGCGGCCGATGCCGAGATCGATCTGCAATGTTACATCCGGGCCTTCAAACGCTCGCTGTTGAGAGGCGATACCTTCGGGAGCTGGCGATCCGGTGCTAAACAGCGGCACGTCGTCGGCGGACACGATCAGGCGATTCAGATCCAACTCCACGCCGCTTCGACCGATCGCAGCGAGGATGCGCCCCCAGTTCGGATCGCCCCCAGCGACGGCTGTTCGTACCAAGGATGACATCGCAACCGTTTGCGCGATACACAGAGCATCCGAGCTGTTGCGGGCACCCGTGACACACACATGAATCAGTTTTTGAGCGCCCTCGCCATCGCGAACAATCATGATCGCTAGTTCCCGAGCGGCTTCGGCCATGCCCGATTGGATCAACTCAAGGGGAAACGCTCCTGTCTGGCCGGAGGCAAGCGCGAACACGCTATCGTTGGTTGATGTGTCGCCATCAACACTGATTCGATGAAAACTATGCTCGACAGCGAAGCGCAGGGTCGAATCAAGCTCATTTGATTCGACCATCGCATCAGTCATCAGCACGGCGATCATTGTTGCCATGTTGGGATGGATCATTCCTGATCCCTTGGCGATGCCGACAATTCGTGCTGTACGACCCTGGTGGTGTATGGGCGCCTCAATCGTTTTCGGCACGGTGTCAGTGGTCATGATGGCCGTGGCCGCGTCCATAAGGCCGTCGGTTGCGCACGAGGCAACAAGATCGGGAATCGCCTGCACGATCTTCTCAGCGGGCAACGGTTCGCCGATGACGCCGGTTGAGTTGATAAGGATGCGGTTGTTTTCACATTCGAGCGCTGCTGCGAGTGCATCTGCAGTATGCTGTGCGTCGCGAATTCCTTCTGGACCTGTGGCGGCATTGGCGATGCCCGAGTTGATCAGCAACGCTCGAACCCGGCCGTTCGATCGTTGTAGGTGTTGGGCTGAGATTTCGATCGGTGCCGCACGCACGCGATTTTGCGTGAATACAGCAGCGACGTTGGCTTCTTGTTCACAGCAAATCAAGGCGAGATCAGCATCGCCCGACGGTTTGATTCCGCAGTGTACTCCCGAGGCTGAAAATCCGGCGGGGCACGTTACGACCCCACACGCCGATGGCTTCGTAAGCGTCACGCGCTGATCTCATAGACCATCGAGACTTCATCGCAACAGTCGCGCTTGGGGCAGTCGACGCAATCCTTCCAGACCTTCTCAGGCAGCGTGCTCATGCGCTCCTCACGAAAGCCGAGCCGTTCAAAGAATTTTGGCGCACGAGTCAATACGAACACCTTTGGGATGTGAAGCGTCGCAGCCGATCGAATGAAGTACTGAACGAGTGAGGAGCCAAGGTTATGGCGATGGTATTTGGGGTCGACGCCTAGCGATCGGATCTCCGCAAGCACGGCAGTGTACACATACAGCGACCCGCAACCGACGATGTTTCCGTCGTCAACTGCCACGCCGAAATCTTGGATCGCTTCGAGAATACTGTCTTGTTTGCGCGGCAGGTTCTCGCCTTGCTCAGCCCAGTAGTTCACCAGCCGACAGATACCGTCGAGATCGTCGATGTGGGCTTGGCGAACCTCCACTGACACTGGGCCGAGTTGTTGGCGGTTCCGTTCGAGTCGTTGATCGGCAGCCTTCAACGCTTGAGACACCTGAGCGGGCGCCGTACCGCCAAGCGCGCTTCGTTTGTTGAGCGAGGCGTCAATGGTCAGTTGTACGTGAACGTCCTTTTCGATCTTCGGGGCAATCCGCGTCAGAACGGACATGGGAAGGTCTTCCAAGTTCTCGTTCCGCTCGATGGCAATCCGAACAAGCTCGCCAACCTGTTCGTGCGCCTCGCGGAAGGGCACATCTTTGGCGACCAGATAATCCGCCAGGTCGGTTGCGTTGGTGTAGCCCTTTGCCGCGGCCTCTTTGGCGACTGTCTCGTTGACTTGGAGTTTGTCGAGCACCAACGCGACAACGTTCAGGCATGTCGACAACGTATCCATCGCGTCAAACAAGGGCTCCTTGTCCTCCTGAAGGTCCTTGTTGTAGGCCAATGGGAGACCCTTGAGCGTCACACACAGCGAGACGAGCGACCCAAGCAGACGCCCCGATTTGCCACGCACGAGTTCCAGCGCGTCCGGGTTCTTCTTCTGGGGCATCATCGATGAGCCGGTGGTTGTTGAGTCGTCAAGCTGAACGAATCCTGCCTCAGAGCCCGCATAGATGATCAGGTCTTCAGCAAGTCGACTCAGATGGATGCCGCACAACGCCGAGGCTGCGAGCGTCTCGACTACGAAGTCGCGATCCGATACCGCATCGAGGCTGTTGGTTGCAGCGCTGTCGAATTGCAGC
>CBDUST010000100.1:0-13747 GCA_965369945.1 uncultured bacterium
ACCCGTAAGGATGGAGGTGACAAACGTGCGTCGTAGAGTAACTATTTTGATGACGGGTACGGCGATTGCCTTCCTCGCACCGATGAGGATGGCACAGGCACATGTTAGATGGTTCACCGAGGAGAAAGATGCCTACGCCGATCAGCAATTTCCCAGGGACTTGACCAACGCGCTGCTCCTGGCGGGCGCGGTCTGCTTCATCGCCCTGGCCGTATATTTCTCTCGTGCGAAGTGGGCCGCCAAGGTCGGCGCCGGGTTCGAAAAGGTGTCTCGCTCCGCCAAGGGATTTGACTGGAGACTCGTCGCATTCCTGTCCGGTGTGATGCTCATCGCCAATTCGATCATGGGCGTCTTCCTGGCGCCGAACCTCGACTTGCCAAATGAAAGCCTGCAGTTTGTCGGCAGCGCGGCGCAGATGATCGTCGGCGTTCTCCTGCTCGGCCAGATATCGTTCTCGAGTCCCGGAATACTGATTTTGCTGACGCTCGGCGCGACGACAATCGTGATCCCCCTGAACACGCTGGTTGATTATGTTTTTGAATTCGTCGCACTGGCCATCGCTCTCATCGCAGTTGGACCTGGGTTGTGTGCCTTGGACCGACGTTTGTTCAAGCGGTTGGGAGTAGACACTGAGCGGCTCACCCATCTGGCATTACCCATTATTCGCATGGGCGTGGGATTAACGCTCGTTGTCTTGGCCATCCACAACAAACTGCTCAATCCCGGACTGGTGCTGGCGTTTCTCGACGAACGCAACCTTAACTTCCTGCCCTATTGTGGGTTCACGGAATTCACCAACCTCCACTTCACATTCGCAGCCGGACTGACTGAACTGACGATTGGGTTGCTGATCTTGTTCGGCGTGGCGACGCGATTCGTCACTGCGGTGTTGAGCATATTCTTCATCATCACGCTGTTTGTAATCGGGCCGATCGAGTTGATCGGGCATGCGCCACTGATTGGAATCGCCGTGTTGCTCATCCTTCGCGGAGGCGGACGATATCGTCTCGATTCTCCATTCAGGCCGGTTCATCCGCCTTCAACTCACCAAGGGCGGCAGAGGGCGGTTGCTCGATCGTAGAGAAGGATGATCAGTGCGATTAGTCCGCTCATGAGGGAAACATCGCGCCGAACTGCAGCGGAGTTGGCTCGATGGGTCGTAGAGGGGGTCCGGAGTCGTTGGTGGGGGGGCGGGGCGTGAATGATCGAGGGTGGAACACGCCGCGTGGCCATGGCGGCCTAACGGGGACTACCGCTTCATTGCTTTCTCAACCGCGGCAATTGTCTTGGGGATCTTGCTTGAGAGGTTCTTCACACCTTCGCGGGTGATGAGGATGTTGTCCTCGATGCGCACACCCAACTTCTCATCGGGAATGTAAATCCCCGGCTCGATGGTGATGACCGCGCCTTGTCGAAGCGGCGCGTCGGGTGTGATGTCGTGCGTTTCCAAACCCAAGTGATGGCCGATGCCGTGGATGAAGTAGTCGCCGAAGCCTGACTTGTTGATGATGTCGCGGGCAGCTTTGTCGACGCGCGCGATCGTTACGCCGGGCTTGACCGCTTTGATCGCCGCGAGCTCTGCTTTGAGCACAATTTCGTAGATCTCACGTTGGGGCTTGGTGAATTTGCCGCTGGCGGGGACGGTGCGCGTGATGTCAGCGCCGTATCCGCCGAAGCGTGCGCCGGAGTCGATGCAGATCAGATCACCCTTTGAGACAGTCTGATCGTTGGCTTGATAATGAAGGACGGTGCTGTTGAGCCCCGCCCCAGCGATGGTTCCGTACGCCGGACCGCGCGAGCCGTTGGTGCGGTAGCCGTGTTCGAGCAGTTCTTGCACGGCAAACTCATTCATGCCGGGCTTGACGCCCTTGAACATTGCTTTGTAGCCGGCTGCGGTGATATCGATTGCCCGCTGAATCATCGCGACTTCGTTCTTGGATTTCACAGCGCGCATCTTGGCGAGCGTTTCCGTGTGATCGTCGATCGCGACCCCCGGAATGCGCTGCGCGACTTTGTTGAAGAGTTCAAGATCGGGCGTCACCGCTTGGTTGTAGTCAGCAAACGGATGAAGGCAGGCTGCGCGCTTGGAGCGTTTGACCGCCGCCGTGAGCCACCGTCCCAGCGCCTCGCTGCGGAAGATGGTGTGTATGCCGATCGAATCGCGCAGCGCTTTGTTGATTTCGCTACGGTAGCCATCCCATTTATCAACCTCGGGGTTGAGTGGTGAAAGGAAGAGCATCGTCTGCCGCGACTGAATCTTGTTACTGGGATCGAGCAGCAATACAGCGTTCGGCTCATCCACAATGCCGGTGAGATATTCAAAGTGCGGATGCGGACGGTATTCATCGGTCAGCGGATTCCGATGCGCACCGGCGAAGACAAGTGCGGCTGCACCCTTGAGTGAAGTGAGCAGTTTCGTTCGGCGCAGAGCGAATTCAGTCAGTGGGATCGACTTGGTGGGCATTTGCAGCTCCTGGTCAAGGCGTGGAGTCGAGCAGTGTAGGAAGAAACGCGACCACCGGTCGCGGCTTTATGAATTGGATTCGACCCTTGTGGCGTTTGCGTGGTCCAATCGAAATTCGTGCGGGATGGGTTCGCCGCGCAGGGCGGCAATGACATTGCCTACAGCGGTTTCCGTCATCCAATCACGATCCTCATCCGTGGTGCTGCCCCAATGCGGCAAAAGGAACGCATTAGCCGCTCGGACCAGACCGGGATGAATCTCCGGCTCGTGCTCAAAGACATCCAACCCGGCTGCGAAAATTGTGTTGTTGCGCAGCGCCTCAACCAGTGCCGATTCATCCACCACAGCGCCACGGGCCGTGTTGATCAACACAGCTGTCGGTTTCATAAGCGCAAGCCGCTGAGCATTGATCAGATGTCGTGTCTCGGTCGTCAGTGGGCAGTGAAGCGAAACGAAATCAGCTTCGCGCAAACCGTCCTCCAACGAGACTCGCTGCGCATTGATCGGAGGACATTCCACATCAGTGTGCTGCGACCGCGCGCAATACACAACGCGCATGTTCCAACCGATCGCGCGACGTGCAACCGCTTTGCCGATGCGCCCCGGACCGATGATAAGCAGTGTCTTGTCGATGATGCGCTTCCCCATCGGATCAAGCGGGCGCACACCCGTCCAGTCGCCGCTGCGTGCAAGGTCCAGGCCTTCACGCGCTCGTCGCGCCGCCGCCAGCAGTAACATCCACGTTGCATCGGCGGTGGGTTCGGTAACAGGGTCGGGCGTGTAACCGACGATGATCCCGCGCCGCGCAGCTTCAGCGATATCCACGTTATCCACACCCACGGCGTAGTTGCTCACGATGACCAGTTGATCACCGGCCGCGTCGAAGAACTCTGCATTGATATTCGTATCAAACGGCGTGTCGATCACGGCATGGGCCCCGGCGACCGCCGCGAGCAATTCCGTGCGCGTGAGCCCGACATCGCGCGGATTGACCCAAACATTGGTGAAACCGGCCTCGGCGAACCTGCCGAGCGGATCGCCGGGCAGCGGCCGCGTGATCACGATGCGCTGCTCCATCGCGCGTTAGCCTTCGCTCTGCTGATCGGGCGTGGCCGAGACCGCCTGCTGGATCATCTGCCCCAGGACGAGTTCAGCGTCGGCGGCACTGGCCATCGGCGTGGGGGCTTCGACACGCAGGACATCGAACCGCCGGCGAACGTCAAACCCCAACCCATCAACACCAACCAGCATGGGGTTCTCGACCTCGGCGTGGGCGATGACCTGGCAGACCTGCCGCAGCTCGGCGCGGTGATCGTCGTTGATCTTCCGACACAGGCGAGCCTCGTCGTCGGCCAGGGGATTGGCCTGAATCAGCCCCTCGCCATCGACGACCTGCCCTTCGTATCGGGCGGCGTCGAGCTGGATGAAGGCCCAGTAGATGTCCTCCGGATCGCCATGGTAGATCCGCCAACGATCAGTCAGCGCGCCGTATTGGCCTTCGGGGTCGAATTCGGTCAGCGACACCAGAAGCTCCATGGCGTTGTCGATGTCCTCGGGGACGAACAATACCGTGTCAGTCGCCTCGAGCATGGCTGACATGACCGGTGCGACCAATCGACCATCTGGGCCGATGACGTACCGCAGCAGCCGGAAGCGCTGATCAAAGCGCAAGTCGCCGGTGGTGTGGCTGCGAAGGAAGCGATATGCGTCCTTAGCGGCCTGCCGCTCATCCATGGACGCCAATAGTAACGCCGTGGGCGAAGATTGTGCGCCCAACGGGGGTCGGGCCCAAACCGTACTATGCCCGCCGAATGACGCTGATCGCCGTGCCCATTTTCGTTCGTGAGTCGGCTGAAGTCGCCTCGGCGCTCGACAAAGCCCAGCGAGCGGCCGCAGCCGGGGCGCGACTCATCGAGTGGCGGGTGGATTGCCTGTCGGATGAGGCCGCGATCGATCTCATCAAAGAATCGCCATTGCCCTGCATCGTGACGCGCAGGCCGATTGCTGAAGGTGGTCTGTGCGAAGAGCCCGATCTACAGCGAGGGAGGTTCTTCAGCACGATCGCAAGCTCCAGCTCCGTGCCGAAGTTTTTCGACTTCGAGCTGGCGACGTTTCGCAAGCATGAAGAGAGTTGGCGGTCGATCTTCAACACTTCCGAGCACGAGGCTTCGCTCATTCTGTCGGCCCATGATTTCGACGGTCGGCCGAGCGATCTGATTCAGCGCGTGGAAGCGATGACGAACGAACCTGCGTGTGATGTGATGAAAGTGGCGTGGTTGGCTCGATCACTGCGCGACAATCTGGAAGCGTTCGATTTGCTCGGTGATCGACGCAAGCTGATGATCGCGCTGTGTATGGGGCGGTTCGGTTTGATGAGTCGTGTGCTGGCGCCGAAGTTCGGTGCGTTCTTGACGTATGCGTGTCTTGAGGCGGATGAAGCGAGCGCGCCGGGGCAGCCGACGGTTGATGAATTGCTGGGGCTGTATCGTTTTGATCGGATCGGCGCTGAGACGAAGGTGTATGGCGTGATTGGTTGGCCTGCGGAACATTCCTTGGGTCCGCGGATTCATAATGCCGGGTTCGAGGCTGTGGATCACGATGGCGTGTATCTGCCGATGCCGATTCCGCCGGAGTATGAGCATTTCAAGGCGACGGTTGGGTCGTTTGTGGATCACGAACGACTCAACTTCCGGGGTGCGAGTGTGACGATTCCGCATAAGGAGAATCTGCTTCGGTTCGTCAAGGAGCGCGGCGGAACAGTTGATCCGCTGAGCGAACGCATCGGTGCGGCCAATACGTTGGTAGTTGAAGATGATGGAACGCTCGTGTGTGTGAATACGGATGCACCGGCTGCGATCGATGCACTGTGTAAAGGGATGGAGATTCAACCGGCCGGTTTGGACGGCAGGCGAGTTGCGGTATTGGGGGCGGGTGGTGTAGCGCGGGCGGTGATAGCGGCGCTGTGTGATGCGGGCGCATCGGTGACGATTTTCAACCGAACCCGCGGAAGAGCGGAGGCACTGGCCACTCAACAAAAAGCCGCGACCGTTGGTCGCGCTGGTGTGGAAGTGGGCGATGTCGATGCGCTATACCATCATCGATTCGATATCTACATCAACTGCACATCGCTTGGGATGGCCGGTATTCCGGGGGCGAATCAATCACCACTTTCGGACGATGCCCCGCTGGATGAGAAAACCACGGTGTTCGATATCGTGTACACCCCGCAGCGCACGCCGTTCATCGAACAGGCCGAGGCAAGAGGCGCGCGGACGATCTTCGGCCTGGAGATGTTTTTGACGCAAGCGGCGATGCAGTTTGAGCGTTGGACGGAAGAGGAAGCGCCGATGGACGTGTTTCGCGCGTCGGTAAAATGAGCCGCGCGCTAGACGTTGGCGCGCTAGTTGTATCGATCGCCACGTTTAGCGGCGGGGCCCCGCCCCGCGCGTTTGAGCGCAGATACCGTGAACCCCGGCGTCCGGAGGCCGCGCGCTAAACGTGGGCGTGTTCTAAGTTGAGCGTCGACCGGGCTCGGGGACGAGCCGGCTCGCTAGAAACCAACAACCAACACCTAATAACCAACACCTACAACACAAATTTACTCAAATCCTCATCCTGCATAATCTCAGTCAAACGCTCGCGCACAAAGTCAGCTGAGATTTCGATGTGCTTGTCACGCTTGGTCTTAAGATCCGGCGCATCGAAGCTGATCTGCTCGAACACGCATTCGATGACCGTTATCAAGCGACGGGCGCCGATGTTTTCCAGTTGGTTGTTCGCCTCCGCGGCCAGCTCTGCCATGGCGTCGATCGACTCAGGCTTGAACTCGATTGTCAGACCTTCAGTGGCCAACAACGCTTGCTGCTGCTTGGTCAGCGCCGCATCCGGCTCAACCAGAATACGCTTGAAATCGTCTTTATTCAGTGCATCGAGCTCGACGCGGATGGGGAATCGCCCTTGCAGTTCCGGCATCAGATCACTCACCGACGCGCTATGAAACGCACCGGCGGCGATGAACAGAATCTGATCGGTGTGAACCACGCCGTAGCGGGTATTGACCGCTGATCCTTCCACGATCGGCAGCAAATCGCGCTGCACGCCCTGTCTGCTCACATCGGCCGAGCCGGTCTTGCCTTCGCTGGCTGCGGCGATCTTGTCGATTTCATCGAGAAAAACGATGCCCATCTGCTCCGTGCGCTCAGTTGCCTGCTCGAGGATTTTTTCATTATCGATGAGCTTGTCGGTCTCCTCTTCCAAGAGAATGGCCCGAGCGCGGGCGACTGTCACACGACGATGACGAGTTTTCGATGGAACGAGATTCTCCAACATCGAGCTAAGCGCGGGATCCATTTGGTCCGGCCCCATCATGCCGATCACGGGAACGACTTGTTTCTCCTGAATGGTGATTTCAATTTCACGATCTTCGAAAGTTCCATCACACAGTTTCTCACGCAGGCGATTTCGTACATGATCGCGCGATTCCGACTCCACGATCTCGTCGGACGTTTCGGCGTCAGAATCGCTGGGCGGTCGCCATGGTTCGCTCGGCCCGCCCGTCGCCTCACCGAGCAAGAGTGAAACGAGCCGATTTTCAACGGCCTCTTCCGCCTGCTCGCGCACCTTATCCGCATGCTCGCTGCGGACCATATCGATCGCGAGTTCAAGCAGGTCGCGGATCATTGACTCAACATCTCGGCCGTGGTACCCGACTTCGGTGTACTTGCTGGCTTCGACCTTGATGAAAGGTGCGTTGACGAGATTGGAAAGACGCCGGGCGATTTCAGTTTTTCCCACGCCGGTGGGGCCGATCATGATGATGTTCTTGGGCGCGACCTCGCGGGCCATGTCCGGTTCGAGCTGTCTGCGCCGCCAGCGGTTGCGCACGGCTACGGCCACGGCTCGCTTAGCGTTGTCCTGACCAATGATAAACCGATCAAGCTGGGCAACAATCTCGCGCGGGGTGAGTTCTTTCATGCGAGAGAAGTCTACCGTGAATCTCCCGCAAACACCCGAACGCTCTACCGGGCACGCGAGGCCCACCAATCAAGTGCGAAACCAGGGACATTATCGACAATATCTGTTTGTACCCAACTAGGTTAGGGGTTTGGACTCCATCAAGAATCCACCAAAAGGCCTCCTGATGCTCTGAAAATGCCGATTTGACTGGGCCACAGATTTGGGTAGTATCCAAACAGATCATGTCTTGGCAATCAACTGGAGCAATCCTCAATGGCGACAACTCAGAAATCCAAGGACGAAGACCGCTCGGCGGATCAAGGCGATATTAGGCAACGGAAGCGCTACGTCAGTCAATCCGACGTTCCTGCGCATTCGCTTAGCGACGCGCTACGAATTCCGAAGGCGATCGCGAACGAATACGGAAAAGCCCCGACTAAACCCTTGCTGGTAGCTGAAGCTATGGGCATGACTCCTACCGGCGGAACCTTCCGCATGTTGTGCGGCGCTTCAATCGCTTACGGACTCACCGAAGGTGGATACAACGCCCCAGTAATTTCACTCACGCAATTAGGGAGGCGGATTGTCGCGCCGATTGAAGAGGGTGACGATCGTGCTGCCTCCATCGCAGCTCTGCTCCGCCCCCGGGTTATTCGTGAATTTCTAACGCGATATGACAATTCGAGACTGCCGTCCGAGCATATTGCACGCAATGTGCTGGAAGAGATGAACGTTCCAAACGAATCCACCGGCCGGACTCTCGACATCATTGTTCGTGGCGCCGACGAACTTGGTCTCCTTTGTGAGATTAAGGGTCAGCCATACGTGAACATTGACAGTGCGGTCGTTCCCGACGGCCCGGCGACTGAAGGTGCTAGCAACGGGGAGACTGAACAACTGGCGACACCCAATGTGACTCCCTCACCGCCGGAGGTGCAGTCCGATCCAGACGGCACCACCGAATCTCGGACGACGGTCGTTCAACGTGTTTTCATCACACACGGCAGCAATACAGAGATCGTTGCGCAGTTGAAGACGCTCCTTCAGTTTGGTCAATTTGAGCCCGTCGTTGCCGTAGAATCTGCCAGCGTCTCCGATCCGATTCCTAAGAAGATAATGGACGAGATGCGCTCATGTCAGGCAGCCATCATCCACGTCAATTCGGAGAAGGAGCTTCTCGATAATCAAGGCGACCTACACAAGCATCTCAACCCTAATGTCCTAATTGAAATCGGCGCGGCCATGGCCCTGTACCCAGGGAAATACATTCTTCTGGTTGAGGACGGTGTGACGCTTCCGTCTAATCTGCAAGGGCTCTACGAAGTCAGATACGTTGGCGAGAGTCTCGATCACGATGCGACGATGCGGCTACTTTCAGCGCTTACGAAGTTTAGATGACAAAAAACCCGCACGTTGCAGCATGCGGGCTCTTGGAAGCCGGTCCACGCAGACGCACGCCCTGCGTTTTGCCCGACTTGGATAACTCCCTAGGCGTGCTTCGGAGTTTACTCAATGCTACCCGTAGATCAAGACCACGTTTCAATCTTGAAGGCAACGTACAAGGAAAACGATTTTCCATCTGAACAAGTTACAAAGAACCAAAAGGCGCTTAGTGGATTCACTAGGGAAGTGAATCGACGGTGCTCAAGCAAATATACTGAAGAAGAAATCGCCCAATCAATGGAGCATATTCGGAAGGCAAAGAAACAGACGGGTGGGTTGCCTCGGATCGGTCGATCGTACTCAGGTCCGCGCTTCATCGACAACTAGAACTGCCGAGGGGGAGCCGACGCGGCAGCGAAGGCGATCACCGCTCGGAGTGCGTCGGCGTTGACCGTCGGGAAGTCGCGGAGAATTTGCTCCTCAGTCGCGCCTTCAGCAAGGCTGGCCAAGATGGTGCGCAACGTCACGCGAGTACCCTTGATCACCGGCTCGCCGCCGCAAATCTCCGGGTCTCGGCTGATGTAGTTCTGATAGTTCATGAGGAGTGTCTCGTGACGACGAGGTGATCATAGCGGCGTGCAGCGAGAAACGACATTCCCGGGCGTGCCCAGAGGAAGCTGCGCAGTCCGATGCCCACTGCTCTCTTCCAGATACCGTACCATGCCCCCATGCCGACGCTTTCGTATCACACTGCGGGCGAATCACACGGGCCGGCGGTGACGTGTTTGATCTATGGCCTTCCGGGGGGGCTGGAGTTGGATGTTGACTTCATCAACAGCGAACTGGAACGCCGGCAGGGTGGCTACGGACGCGGCGGTCGGCAGAAAATCGAATCCGATGCGGTCTCGTTCATTGGTGGGGTGCGCCTCGGCAAGACGACCGGCGGACCGGTGGCGATTCAGATTCCAAATAAGGACAGTCGGCTTGATGATCTAAAGCGCACGCCGCCGGTGTATCGGCCGCGCCCGGGTCATGCGGATTTGACTGGGTCGGTCAAGTGGTTGACGACTGATTGTCGTAATGCGTTGGAGCGGGCCAGTGCACGTGAGACAGCAGGTCGAACCGCAGCGGGCGCAATCGCCCGATGTGTATTGCGCGTGTTTGGCATCGAAACGTTTGGTTTCGTGCGCGGAATGTTGGATGCAATGACCGATGTGCAGCCCTCTGATCAGCAATTGACCGAACTTCGAGCGGCGCGCGACGAATCTGATGTGGCCTGTCCCGATGCGGAAGTGAGCGCCAAGATCATCGATCACATTCGTCAGGCCAAAGTGGATAAGGACACACTGGGTGGTCTGGCGGAAGTTCACGTCTTCGGCTGCCCGATTGGGCTTGGTTCCTGCGCACATTGGGATCAAAAACTCGATGCACGATTGGCCTATGCGGTGATGAGTATTCAGGCGTTCAAGGCCGTCGAGATTGGGCTGGGTAAAGACTGCGCGTTTCGGCCCGGCTCTGAAGTACACGATGCGATTGAATACGATCCAGCGCGAAGCGGCGAGCCGCATGTGGGGTTTGTGCGTCCGAGCAATAACGCGGGTGGGATTGAAGGGGGCATGACCAACGGCATGCCGATCGTTGTGCGGGGCACGATGAAGCCGATCAGCACGTTACTACGGGGCATGCCGAGCGTTGATTTGAATACGAAGGAAGCGCAGCAGAGCACCTACGAGCGATCTGATGTGTGCGCATTGCCCGCTGCGAGCGTGGTGATGGAGAATGTCGTCGCGTTTGAAGTGGCCCGCGCGTTCATCGAGAAGTTCGGCGGCGATACAATGCACGAGCTGAAAGCCAACTACGCTTCGTATCTGGAGATGGTGCGACGTTTACCGCTGGATGAGCCGATTGGCGCCAGTGAGATGGAGGCTGACCAAACGGAAACGTAATGTAACTGATCGATCAACTTGGGGATTGACTGATGTCTGATGATGAACTGAAACGGGCGATCGAAGCTCTGACATCCCGAGTGGAGCAGTTGGAGCGCGAGCTGGCCGCGCGAAGTGGGAAGGTGGAGGCTGAGGGAGAACAGTCGTCCAAACTGGAATCGCTGCGGCGTGTGGCAGCGCCCCCAGCACAGTCGATCGCGCCGCCGCCTCTTTCACCAACGCCTCCACCTCCACCGCCAGCGCCGCCCGTTGCGAAACTGCCCGCCTCGAGTCCTGCGTATCAACAAGCGCGACCGCAGCCGCCAACCCCCGCCAAGGCCCCGGGTCGATCGTTGGAGCTGATGATCGGCCGGCAGGTCGTCGCGTGGATCGGCGCGATCGTGATTCTGTTCGGCGTTGGGTACTTCGTGAAGTATGCCTACGACCAGGGGTGGTTGGTCGCTCTTTCACCATTGATTCGATGTTTGTTCGCGGCTGGGTTTGGCTTCCTTTTAATCGGGGTCGGTGAAGTCACTTACCGGCGAGTAGGTCGGCTCGGCGCGGTGGGATTATTCAGTGCCGGGATCGGCACACTCTACCTCACTGCATATGCCGCGTTTCGATTGGATCTCGTCGCTGAACTCGGCGGGTTGCTCTTGCTGTTGATCGTTGCAGGAGTCGGATTTGGCCTCACCTGGCGTGCCCAAGCGAAAACGATCGGCGTGCTGAGTGTGATCGGCGGCTACTTCAGCCCGCTGCTACTTGGAGGCGCCACATCAGCATCACAAGCGCTACCGCTGTATTTGACCATGCTGCTTGGCGTCTCGCTCTTGTTGTCGGCCGTTGCACCACGGGCGTTTCGAACGGTGCGGTATGTTTCGCTCGGCTCCCACGGATTCATTGCACTGATTTGGCTCTTGGCGTCAGCGAGCGGCGTGTGGGAAATCGCGCTGCCTTACTTGTGCGGGTGGTGGCTCATGACGACGGGCGAAGCGCTCTACGCGGCGATGCGACGTCAATCATCAACCGGCAATGCGGTGGTGAGCTTGATCGCAACTGCGTGGTTCGTTTCGGTCGGCTCTTGGATTCTGTACCGGTATATCCCGGCCGGTCCCGACTGGGTGGCAATCTTTACCGTGGCCATCGGAGCGTTGGCGGCGGGTCTGGCAGCGATGTTCGGCCCCGGTCTTGATACGCTGCGACGCGCTCCGGCTGACGCTATGGAAAAACTCGCGCTTGCGCTGTGGCTTGAGGCAGGCGTATTGTTGGCGACCGCCATCGCCATGCAATTTGACGGCTACGGCCAAACGATTGGCTGGCTCGTGGTTGCCGTTGCATCTATCGAGCTGGCACGGCGACTTCCATCGCGCGGCGTCGGCATCTTTGGTTTGATCGTCGGCGGTTTGGCGCTGTTGCGCCTTGTGCTGTTCGATTGGCATACGACCGGAATGGCCGCGAACGCATTCTCGATTGGAACGCTCGACATCACGAAGCGATCGCTTCTGGCGCTGCTCGCGCTTGGGTGTACGTTCACTGCGGCAGTGCGGCTGGATGATCCGAAGCGCGAGACGCGCGCGGTCATGCCCACGATCCTGGCAGTGATAGGAACGCTCGGATGGATGGCGGTTTGCATGGAAGTTGGCAATGGCCTGTACCAAACGGCTGGCTGGCTCGTTGGCGCAGCGATGTTGCTGGCTGTGACGCGCCTCGGTTGGCGGGCACGCTATACAGTAATCGGCGGATTGTTGGTCAGCGCCGCGACGTTGAAATGGTTACTGGATGATGCGTACGCAACTCGCATGGAACGCGGATGGGATCCGTCCAACCTGTCGGTGGTACTCAATCTTCAGATGGTCGTTGCGCTAGCGATTGTTGGGTTGGGGTGGTGGACAGCGAGACTCTTCTCCAGGGCAAGTCGCAGGCCCTTGAGCTCGACAGAATCACCGGACAAATCTTCGGATCGTTGGTGGCACATTGGAACAGCCTGGCAACCGGCGGTGAGCGTGATCGCTTGTTTTCTTCTGGTCGCGCTGAGTTTCGAGGCGGAGCGCGCGATCGCAATTTATGAAGCAGCACGGTCCGGCGTCAGCAAGCCCGTTTGGGAGCCGACGCTGCTGCGCAGCTTGTGGTTCACCCTATTGTGGGGATTCGGAGGGCTTGGACTGATCGTGCTGTCGAGATTGGCATCGTGGCGCATCGTTCTACAGGCCGGCGCAGGAATCGTGCTTCTAGCTGCATTTGTGTGGCTCACATTCGATACCCTTGGATGGCGTGTTTGGGAAGGTGCTGTTGATGCCCGCGTCATGTTGAATCTTCAGTTCGCCGTCGGAGCGTTTCTTTTGGTGCTGTTAGTCGGCTCGATGCGATTTTCATCCCTACCAACGGATGAGGCTCCGACGCACGTCGATTTTCACACGCAGGTCATCGTCTGCGGTTTCACGTTGATCGGAGCGATTGTGCTTTGGCTGGGAAGCTTGGAAATCGATCGCTACTTCTTTGAGCGAATCAGCGCTAAACAGACCGGCCTCAGCGTGTATTGGGCGCTGTTTAGTATCGCACTGATATTGATTGGGTTCCTGCGATCTGTTGCCATAGCTCGCTATGTCGGACTCGCGCTCCTGGGGATCACCGTGGTGAAAGTGTTCTTCGTCGATATGCCCGCGGCGAGGGTTCTTCCGATCTATCGCGTACTCTCAGCGGTGATCGTCGGATTGCTGCTGCTGGCGACGAGCGTGGCGTACGCCAAGTTCGCTCCGAAACTGTTGAAGGCAGCGTCAGCGGACAAACAATGATCGGCTCCTAGGTGGTCGAAGACGTGTTGAGCAGATCACGAATCGCCTTTGGCGAATCGGCGCTGAGCAGATCGCGTGGCGTGGCGCCGTCGTCGTTGCGAACGTTTGGGTCCGCGCCATTATCTAGCAACAGTTGTGTCATCGCGGTGTCGCCATGCTTTGCCGCCGCGAGAAGTGCGGTCCATCCGCCTTGTTGTTTGGTGTTGGGATCGGCGCCGGCTTCCAGG
>CBDUST010000101.1:0-13720 GCA_965369945.1 uncultured bacterium
AGATACGCCGAACCGGTGGCACTGCCGCCATCGTCATCCGTGTCCGCTCCGATGACGGCCATATCCCCATCGAGCGAGATTGACCAACCGAACTTGTCTTGCGACATCCCATCCGATGCGGCGAGCCTTTGTTGCTCGGTCCACTGCTTTCCGTCATAGGTGAATATGTACGCGGCGCCGCTGTTGACGACGTTGCCGTTGGCGGCGTAGCCACCGATCAGGGCGGTGTCGCCGTCAAGGGAGACGGTCCAGCCGAAGGCTGCTCCCGGCGACGGGTTTGCCGGCAGGAGCTTTTGCTCAAGGAGCCACATCTGTGTGTTGGGATCCATGCGAAATACGTAGGCTGCGCCCGCGTTGGACGCCTGCTCGTCATCGCCGGATGCTCCTATTAGAACTACATCTCCTTCAAGGGAGATTGCAGTCCCCAATTGACCGCCGTTTGGAGATAGAATCTTCTGCTGCTCATTCCAAGTCCCCGAGTCCGGATCATAACGGAAGACGTAAGCTGTACCGCTATTTTGAGAAGGATCGTCATGAAATCTAGCGCCGATGATCGCGACATCGCCCCAGATCGAGACCGCCCAGCCGAATCGATCCTGTTCTTCGCCATCTGAGGCAAGGAGCTTTTGCTCTTGAATCCACATGCCCAGATCGGCATCGAAGCGGAAGATATACGCCGAGCCGACCTCGCAGACGGCGCCGTCGCAGTCATCGGGGTCATCGGCCCACGCTCCGACGATGATGACATTTGGATCAACGGGATTGATCGCCACGGACAAGGCGAATTGATCCTGGCTATGCCCGTCGTCGGCAAAGACCTTTTGCTGCTCAACCCACGTTGATGTGTTCTGATCGTATCGCAGCACATACGCCGCGCCCGAGGAGCCTGCTACGCCGTTGCCACGATTGGCGCCCACGATCGCTAGATGATCAAGAATGCGAACCGACGTCCCGTAGTGATCCCACACCGTCGCATCCAACGCCGTGAGTTTTTGGGTCTCCTGAGCCAGACACTGGGCCGAGGCGGCAGAAGCGAAGCCGGACACTGCGATAAACAAGATCAAGAGTGCAGGGCTTGATACACGGGCGAGACGCCCGTGCTGCCAGGACGAGATACACGGGCGAGATGCCCGTGCCACCAAGAAGACATCTGAACAGGACGACCCGGCGGGGCGGTTTAGACACTCAAAGATATTCATCATGCCGTTCCCTTCATATCAACCCTTCCACTACCCATAGATACGCCGCTTCTGGCAAAATCTTGCGCGCCAAGGCCGATTTTTTTCATTTTCATCCAAAAGAGAGCCCCGCACGGCAATGCGGGACTCCCAGCTCACTGGATCACTCATCCAAGAACGCCTGGCCCAAGGCCGAGAACACGTAGCCCGCCCCAAGCGCCTGCCCGTTGTCAACTTCGGTCATCCAGGCCGCAAGCGCCCCGACGCTCCCAAAGCCCATCTGGCCGGCCGCCTGCTCTGCTGCCGAGGCGGACGAGCCGCCCCCACAGCCGCCGCCACCGACGAGAATCGCAATGATGAACGCTTGGTCGAACCGATCCACATCACCATCACAAAGCTCATGCAGATCATGGCAGCCGGTGGCCATGTTGTTCGGCGTAGGTGTGGGCAAATTCAAGAAGGCATGCCTTTTGTCGCTGCCGCCCACGTCCACCTCCTTGGTGTAGACCACGCGGCCGGCGTTATTCACACCGAACGGCCCGGATGCCGCCGCGGCTGGTCCAATTTCGCCCAGATCCACGATGCGGTAGCAATCCTGCCCCATCGCCGAGCCGGCTACAAGACCGCTTCCCGCGATCGCGCTCAGTGAACGCAAGAATCTTGTGTTGTTGATTCTCTTGGAGTTCATGTTTGAATTTCCTACAATTGAAAGTTGCTGTTTGGCGCGCATCACACACGTGATGCGCTCATCTGCGGGTCCATGCCCCTGGCCGGGCATGGGCTCTTTTCGTTTAACCCCCTATTGCTATAAACGGGGTCGGGAGTCGTTTTTGGCCTCCGAGGTTCCTATTGGCCGACTTCGTGGGGCGGACCTCGGGCCGTGTCATGTCGCGTCATTTCGTGTTCCCTCTTTCTGTGGGCGCACCAACCGCCCAGCCGCGTCAGCGGCTTTCGCAACTCAACGATCCGATCTCATCGCAAACTTCGCCCGGCGCGCAGGCGGCTACACACTACCCATGCGTCAGTCGTCTTCGTAAATCACGGCGTCCAAACCTCCCTTACCAAGCAGGCGCACGTCGGCGAATCGCGTATTCATCCGTGAACTAACTTGCCTAGGCCTTTCCCTGGCCGGCGATCCCCATCATGTCACCTGCGGGTATGAAATGTCGCGGGCTTTGTAACACAAGGGGAGGGCTGTCAAGATAAATATCTGCGGAAACCAGGAAATCTCACCGACGATGTCGCAGATCCGCCGGGGCGGGCCTTGATGCGGCTGTTCTTGCGATGGCGCGCACAGCGAAGGCGCTTTCTCACTCGCGTCCGCTCTGAATTCTAAAAAAAATATCCCGCCTGGCGAGCCGCCAGACCCCATTTTGTCGAGCGACTTACAAAACGGCGTCTCCAGCGCGCGCCTAGAACGCCGCAGCTCCCTCTATGAAAGGAGTTGTTCTTCCATGTTCACATGGTCACGGCGATCCAAGCAAAAATTCGGCCGGCGCGGCGTCCGTGGCGCGCACAAACTAAACCCTATGTCGTCCGAAATCTCGTGCGCGCCAGCGTTGCCGCCCCCATCGGCGTGCAGCAATCGACGATCGGCCGAATGTCAGGCCCCAAGCCTCAAGCTTTCTTCATCCCGGACACGGCCCCAATTGGCGAGCAAGGAGAGGAGACGCCACCCCTGGTTGCTAGCCAACGGTCGTCCAGAAGAACTGGTCAATGCAATCGGTCCATGGGAATTGGAAGATTATGCCCACTTGCCGAACTTCGTATCGAGTTCTCACTGCACCGGTACCCGCCTCCACGTGATCCGCCGGCGTGCCGGAGAACGTCCTGACTGTATCGGCGTTGAAGCCTTGCGCTGCCGTACCAACAACATCCCACGAAGCCGTGTTGAAGTTCCAGAATAAGATTGTGAGTCCCAAACCGGGGGTGTTCGCCGACGATTCGATCGTCACATCGAGTGTCGATGGAGAATCGTTCGGCAACGTTCCCTCGAAATCCAGCGTGATCGGAGCTTCGGATGGGAAGATTGTGATGCCTAGGTCGTGACACAGATCGACGTCATCCGATTCCAGAACGTCGGCGAGCGTACCGGAATTCAAGAATCCGCGGAACGCACTGAACTCGGCAGGTGGGGTTATAATTGCTTCGGGGAGGATCGAGAGATCGCCGTCACTGATGTCGAAGTAGTCCGTTCCGGCGTTGTCCATGCGCACACGCACGCGCACTTGATCAGACACGGCGTCGGGGATCACCCAGTCGTAGGTGTGGACACTACCCACGCCGAAAGGACCGGGCGGCAGGTCCGTGGCGATCACGATCCACGGACCGTTGGGACCGGTGGTCGAATACCAAAGGTCCCAGTTCAGTTGGTTGTGTTGGATGAGAATGTGCCACTCGATGGTGAACATCGAGCCCACCTCGAGCTGTTCACCGCCGTTCGGCGCGTCGAGTTCGATATGCCCGTACGCGGAGCTGGCCGTCAAGAACATCGCCGCTGCCGCTATGACGGCAGTACAGTTCATCGCGAAGCGCCCATAAGTGATCATGCTGTTCTCCTTCTGATTCCTGTGTCGGGCCGAGCGTGTGCCGTGCTGCCCGTACAGTCGCCTGCCGCAGGTCCATGGCCGCCCTCCGAAACGGGTGCGCCCGTTCGACCGGACGGGAACAGTATACCCCAGGCGGAGTGCATCCAAGTGACATTTGCGAGATATCAGCCGCAAGACCCAATGTGGTACACGACGACTACAAATCCATAAGCCGAGTTTGGCCAGTCCTCGAATCGCAACGAAAAACCCCCTGCAGGCGCAAGGGTTGGGTGGAAGTCATGATTTCGCCGTGATCGTTATTGTCGGCGTCGCGGCCCTGCGAAGCCCGTCAGCCCCAGCAGGGCCAGCACTCCGGGCGCGGGTTCAACTTGTCGGCGAATCTCACCTCCCGGGAATATCGTGGAATGGATATTCACAGACCACGGTCCGTCCAAAAGGTCTGCTGCTTGCGCTCCGTCGATGAAGTTCGAGCCGATCGATGGACCGTTCAGGCCGCTGATCGCGCCGATATCCACCTGAATACCGGCGTTGGCCCCGAATGGCGCCGGGCCGTGGAAGTGCATCGCGGTTATATCACCACGATGTCCTCATACAACAAAGCCAGCAACAATAGATGCGATGCAGAGAGACGAGAGCTTCATTTGCCTTCTCCTGACTTCGGCACGGGCAACCCGCAGCCGCTCTGCCCTCTCAGCACCCGGAATCTACCGCACGGCTTCCGGCAGTGTCAATGAAAGAACTGACGCAACCGACATTTCCCAATTGACGTTCGCCCGGCTCCATCGCCGAACCCTTCGAGTTCCGGTGTAAGATCACCCACGAAGTCCAAATCTAACCAGGCCCGCTGCTGGAAACAGGCTGAGTTGTTCTAGGTTCGCAAGGTCGCTGTCTGTACCCGTTGGGTAACGCTCACGGCATTCCTTCTACGGACACGGCCCCCAGTTGACGAGCACCGCGAGCAAGTCGCTCTCGCCGACGTCGTTGCCCACCCGGGTTGGCTGGTCGACACGGTGAATCGTGGCCTCATCCGTGTAGCTGCTCCTCAGAGCTGGCGGATCGACTGTCAAGCAGGACCGGCGGCGGAGACGGCTGGGGAATTCGGGGGCGGTGATGTCGATTCATCCGTCTGCAACTGCAAGAACACCATCTGTCGATAACGGTCGCTTTGCTCAAGTAGCTGTTCGTGTGTGCCTTGATCGACAATTCTTCCATCCGCAAGCAGCACGATTCGATCAGCGTGGGTGATCGTGGACAGGCGATGGGCGATGACGAACGTCGTTCGACCGGACATCAGTGTGCTCAGGCTCGCCTGTATGTATCGCTCGCTTTCGGTGTCGAGATTGCTCGTGGCTTCATCGAGAATCAAAATGCGCGGGTCCGCCAACATCGCGCGCGCGATGGCGAGTCGTTGGCGTTGACCGCCACTCAGTCGCACGCCGCGCTCGCCGATGATCGTTTCGTACCCGTCGTCGAATTGCTCGATGAACTCGTGGGCGTGGGCCAACTGCGCCACATGCTCGATTTCCTCACTCGTTGCGCCGCGGCGAGCGTAGCCAATGTTCTGGGCCACCGTTCCATCGAACAGAAAGATGTCTTGCTCGACGATTCCGAGTAATCGGCGGTAGCGATCGACATCAATATCGCGCAGGTCGGTCCCATCAAGTTCAATCACGCCGGCGCTTGGGTCGTAGAACCGAGCGACAAGATTGCACAGCGTCGTCTTGCCGGCGCCGCTTCGGCCGATGAGCGCAACCATCTCTCCGGGCATCACATCGAGATTGATGTCCTCAAGCACTCCTTGCGATGAGCCGGGATAGGTGAAATTGACGTCACGAAAGGTAATTCGACCGGCAACCTGTGATGGTCGTATTGCGATCGCCCCGGGTGTTGGGGGCATCTCGGTCGGTTCGGCCAGCAGATCAAGCACACGATCCAGACCAGCCAAACCGTTTTGGAACTGTGTCGCGCTGCTGGCCAACGTTGCGACCGGCCCGAGCAGCATGACCAGATACGCCAGGAACATGACAAGATCGCCGATCGACATTGCCCCGGCCAGTACGCGGTTACCGCCGTACCACAACAAGGCGGCGGACGCAGCGGGAATAAGGAATGCCCAAGTGATCTCAACGCTTCTGGCCCATTGCCAGGTGTAAAGCTCCTGTCGAGCCATGAAGTGGTTATTGCGGGTGAATCGCGCCGTCTCGCTGCGTTGTCGACCGAAGGCGCGCACCACGCGCATACCGCCGAACGCTTCCGTGGCGTGCGTGTCGATGTGTTGCCGAGAGGCGCGGGCGTCGCGGTACAGCGGGCGAATCCGAGCGATCCAGGTTCGATGCGTCAGATATACGGTGGGCAACAGTATCAGCGAGCCAAGCAGGAGCCGCCAATCAACCAAGACCAGGATCGTCATGCTACCGACGAGCTGGATCAGAGCGCGCCAGGGGTTGTAGAGCATGCTGAAAATCAAGTCAGCCACAGCGCCGGCATCTTCGCGCAGCAGGCTGACCACACCACCGGACTTCAACTGATACACACGGTGCAGGGGTAGCCGCACGGCATGCTCGAAAACACGCCGGCGAATCCCGGCTTGAACGCGCTTGGTGGTCTTGGTTGTTTGCCATCGACCCCATGTGCCGATGCTGAGGGCCACAACAGAGATCGCAACAACGATGATCGCGACCGCTCCCAGCAATTTGGGGCGATCCGTCGGCAGGTGCAATGTGCCGGAAAGAAGTGCCGGCAGCGGCTTCGCGGCCAGAACGTAGTCGATGACAATTTTCGTCGCAGCAGGCGGCGCGAGGTTCAGCAGTGTGGCGATCGTAAGTGTGCCCAGGGCGGCGGCGACTCGGCCCCGATGACCTTTGAGCAGGGTCAGAAAATGTTTGAGTAGTTGCACAGATGACCGCTGTCCGGACAACGTGGCGCGGCGGCGGCGCTGGCTCACGGCATCAGTATCAAGCGGATCTGTCGATCGATCCGCCTTGAGATCGTGCCTGTACTTCTCGTATCGGCGTCGGCTGGATTTGAGACGAGGAGGCACGAACGGATCATAGGCCCGCGGATAACGCCTACGGATCGGACTCGGTTTTTCGCTCGTGCCGGAAACGTGACTCAAATTATTGCAAGCGGGCCGAAGGTATCAGATCGCCTGGTTCGCCGGGCTGGGCAGTCGTGGTAGCGAGCGGTCTCGCGCCGTTAGCTGAGCATCAGTCCCGTTTTGAACTCATTGATCTTGATCGCTCATAGGTCAGGCTGCGCCGCGGGCGGTTGCGTCATCGCTGATGCGAGCCCGACCCTTTCGTTTGGCATCGTACATGGCGGTGTCAGCCCGGCGAATCAGTTCGTTCGGATCGCTCAGTTCTCCGGGTCCGGCCGCAGCCAAGCCGATGCTGAGCGTGGGCGGCGCAGGCTTGGCATACGACCAGGGCATCTGTGCAAAGAGCATCGAGAGACGCTCGGCAACCGCGCGGGCATGATCCTTGTTCAGGCCGGGCATAAGCACGATGAATTCATCCCCGCCGATCCGTAGCGCATGATCGGAGCCGCGCAGGCTCGATTGCAAGAGATTGGCTAGGAACACCAGACAATCGTCGCCGGCTTCGTGCCCCAATTCATCATTGATCTTCTTGAAGTGGTCAACGTCGATCAGCAGAGCGGCGACCGGATCGCGCGCCGTGCGATTGGACGCGAGCAGCTCTTCCAGCCGCTGCTCCAGGGCTCGTCGATTGCCCAAACCGGTGAGCGGGTCGGTCGCGGCTTGCCTTCGGAGCTGATCGGTTGCGCGGTTGGTCTCACGGCGGATCGAATCATCCATTGTCCGCCGCATTACGCGAGCCTTGACCCGATCGGTCAACGCTGCGCTGAGCGCATCGTGTATGGCGCGACGAAGCTCACCCAGTTCATCGGACCGATCCGTGATCAGACGGCGCAGCTGCTCGCGGTCTTGCTCGTGTTCGATTCGATTCAGACTTCGCACAAGCCTGCGGATCTCCGCCCGATACGCGCGCTGTCGCTTGAGTTGCTGCCATGGCGAAAAGGCCAGCATCGTTAGACAACCGACACCGACGGCGACGCCGGCCTGCATCGAATCTGACAGATGAGCTAGCCGCCCGCTTACACCGAGCGTTACCCCTACGGCGATCCCCGCTAGGCCAGCTGCAAGCCACAACTTGGCCGCGGTGTCGGCTGCGTTCGTGCTCGGTCCTGATTGCTTGTTGGGATAGGTCATGGAATCGATCGACTGGCCGGGCGGCGCTGACCGCACCTCGTATCGGAGCAATCGGTTGAAAATGGACCCGACTTTGAGTCCCACCGGAACTCCGCCGACCAAAGCCGGTTCCAGTTCCCAGCAGGCTTATTCGCAGACCCAAGGATGCCCACGCCAGTGACCGGAGGGCTCCGAAGAAGCAGATCGCCGCAGACTCAGCGTGAGGTGCGAGCATCCGAAGAATCGCCATCGGACGCAGGCTTGGCAGACTGCGCACCGACTCGCCGGTGTTTGACCTTGATCAGATAGAGGTTGCGAGTGTAGACAGTCCAACCTACCGATTGGCCGATGATTCCCACCGGTTCACCGCGCAAGACATAGTAGATCATCAGCATACTCGCACCCGTCAGGCTCAGCCACCAAAACAGCTCGGGAACATGTGACTCACCGCGCTTCTCACTTGCCGCCCATTGCACGATCCAGCGCCCAAGGAACGCTAACTGCGCAACAAGTCCGAATATAACCACGCCGAGTTCCCATGCCGTCTCAACTTTCACCCAACGCATCAATTCGTCAATAGCCGATCCGGTTTCAGCGAAATCACTCGCAACCGTGACTGCTAAAAAGTCCATCATTGCCGTGTCTCCTGCGGTTGATCGTCACGTAGCGCCCTCTCGCCCGCTTGGAAGGCGCTTAATTGATCGGTACCCGAACGATCCATCTCACAAAACTGGGTCGGTCGTCTTCGCTTGCGCATCCATCGCACAGCCAGACAGTCGATCAAGCCGGGAATCGCGCGGTTCCAGATGCCGTAGTTGGTTCGTCCGGCCGTTCTCGGTCTGTGGCCAACCGGCGTTTCGATGACGTTATATCCGAGCTGTCTTGCGGTTCCCGGAATGAACCGGTGCATGCCTCGAAAGTCCAATGGCAAAGCCAGAGCGATCTCGCGCTTCATCACGCGAAGCGAACATCCGGTGTCTCGAATCGAATCGCCAAGCAACCAACGTCTGAACATACGGCCCACGACCGACGTGACGCGCCGCACGAGATTGTCCTCGCGAACAGCGGACCGATCGCCCTGAACAAGGTCGGCATTGTGCTCGTGCAAGAGAGTGATCATCGCCGGGATGTCCGCAGGATCGTTTTGGAGGTCGCCGTCGATCGGAACGATGACGTTCCCACGCGCGGCTCGAAAACCTGCGTAGAACGCAGCGGATTGTCCGTTGCCTTTGCCCGGCGGTGTACTCAGCATGCGGACCGCGCGCAGACGCGGTTGGTTCTTCAACAGGCGAACGAGTACGTTCGGCGTGTCGTCTGTCGATCCGTCGTCGACAATAACAATCTCATAATCGAAACCTGCGGGTTCCAGCGCGGCAACAATCTCTTCAACAAGCGTTGGAAGATTGTCCCGCTCATTGTGAGCGGCCGCGACAATCGACAGGTCAATCAAGTGACACGAATCCGACATGTCACCAGCGTATCACATCCGCGAGCCTTGCTGCGGCATCGTGCCTAGACTCGCTGCGATGTCCCAGGCAACAGCGGAGAATGTCCAAGTTCAATCGACTCGAACCAATGGTCTGCTCCTGCGGCTGACAGCCATTGTCGGCTCACACACGACTGTTGATTTGTTCGCCGCGATCGTTGGGCCATTGATCGGTGTGCTACAGGTTCGATGCGAATTGACGCCGCAGCAAACGGCATGGCTGCTTGGCGTCGGGTCGCTCACTTCGGGTTTGAGTCAGCCGATCAGCGCGTGGCTCAGCGACCGCTTCGATTCACGTCTCTTTGGCGCAGCGGGATTGATGCTCGCAGCCACCTGTCTCAGTTGCATCGGCCTGGCCAACGATTTTTACTCGCTGATGGCGCTTTTCATCTGCGGGATGATCGGTGTGGGGATCTTTCATCCCATCGGTGCGTCCACGATGGGGCAACTCGCCGATCAACTCAGCGGGCAAAAGCGATCGATCGGCATCAGCGTTTTCTTTGTGGCCGGAATGGTCGGTGGAATCAGTGGCTCGCTCATCGCCCGGCAAGTCGCGACGGCGGGCGAAATGGGTTTCGACCGCTTACGGCTGATGATCGTTCCAGGCTTGATCGTTGCTGCGATACTCTACTTCGCCATTAGGCGCGTGCCGCATCGACACCACGAGCATCATCTTTTGCGATTCGATGATGGCGAAATTGCTCGGCGATGGTTCATGGTCGGCCTATTGTTTTTCGGCAACGGGCTGCGCTTTACCGTCAACATGGCCTTGGTGTATCTGCTCGTGCGATGGGCTGAGTCTATGGTCGCTCAGCAGAATCCCCTGTTTGCGACCGATGAAGTGGCAGCACAGGGCGGGAAGATTGCCGGCACGCTTCTGGCGCTGATCGTGCTCGGCATGGCCGTTGGCGGACTCACCGCCGGAACGCTCGTTGGGCAAGGCCGCGAAAAGTGGCCGCTGGTGATTGTGCCAATTGTGTTTGCGCCGATCATTGCGTTGTTCGGCGGCGCAACGCTGGTCGGTGGTTATTTCCTGGCTGTACTGGCCGGGGTGGGGTTCGCTTCGGTGATTCCCGTGACGTTGAGTTTGGCGCAGCGTCTGTTGCCTCATCGAACGAGCATGGCTTCGGGTCTTATGCTCGGCGGAGCATGGGCTGTCGCTGCCGTCGGACCGCGCCTGGCGGAGTATTGCCTTGGAACGCAACAACTCGGCCTGCCGCGCACGTTTCAGATTACAGCGGCGCTGTTGGCGTTGTCCGGCTTGGTCTGCCTGGCGCTGGACGGCGCCCTCCTTCGCCGTATCGCCGCTGATCCGGCAATATCTCCCGACTGATGTGTCGTACGTTGCAGCTATTACAATGCGTGTTCGACGACCTCGAACTATGACTTTCTGATGTCCACGACTGCCCCATCAATCTCCGATCGCGGAAGCCGACGAAATGCCGCCACGCTCATCACAGGAGCAGGGGGCGAGGTCGGTCATGGGTTGATCTCGGCTCTCAGCGACGCAGGTCGGCGCGATCTGGTTGGGATTGATATTCGCGAGCTTGATCAACCGCTTCGTGAGCGATGTCGTGAAACGTTTGTTGGCGATATCTGCGACACGACGCTCATCGAACGTTTGCAATCGATGTTCGAGATCGCGGAAATTCATCAACTCGCGGCACTCCTGAGCACACGCGCTGAATTCACGCCCGAAGCGGCGCACGATGTGAACGTCGGCGGGACGATGAACCTGCTCAGATTGGCTGCGGATCAGGCGCGATCGCACGGCGATCTGGTGAAATTCCTCTTTCCAAGTTCGATTGCCGTGCATGGCTTTGCGGACACCGAAACGAAGTACGCTGCCGGCGCCGTTACTGAAGACGAGCACACCAGACCGATCACGATGTATGGCTGCAACAAGCTGTATTGTGAGAATCTCGGGCGTTACTACGCCAACCACTACCGTCAATTGGCCAGAGACCGTTTGGATCACACGTTGGATTTTCGATGCCTGCGGTTTCCGGGATTGATCAGTGCCGAGACCGTTCCCTCCGGCGGGACAAGCGACTATGGGCCGGAGATGATCCACGCTGCGGCTGTGGGTAAGCCGTACGTGTGCTTTGTTCGACCCGATACCCGCATCCCGTTCATGACGATGCCCGAAGCGATTGATGCGCTATTGAATCTCGCTGCGGCCGATGAGGATCAACTGACGCGGTGTGTCTACAACGTGCGGAGTTTTAGCGCCTCAGCTGAGGAGATCGCTGAGATGGTGCGCGAACATTTTCCCGGGGCGCAGATTACGTTCGAGCCGGATTGTCAACGTCAGGCGATGGTCGATTCCTGGCCGGCGGATGTTGACGACACAGCCGCCCGCAACGATTGGGGGTGGCAGCCGCGGCATCATCTACGCAGTGCGTTTGAGGAATATTTGGTGCCGAGTATTAGGGCGCGGTATGCGTGAAGAAGGGACGCTTCGCGTCACCCGCTAAACGGGGGATAGGATGGTATGATTGTGTTCGGTGGAGTTTGTAGACAACGCGAGAATCGCTCATGACCATGACGACACGTGCAACCGGATCTGAACTCTTTGATCAACGCACTGATGAAGTGCTCCGGAATCTGGTCGACACCGGGCAGTTCAAGACGCTTCAGATGATCGAAGGGCCGATGGACGCGACGATGAAGCTGCGCGGCTACGGCGAGGTCGCGTGCTTTTGCTCGAATAACTATCTGGGACTTGCCAATCATCCGGAGGTGAGACAAGCAGGCATAGAAGGGATCGAGAAATACGGTGCGGGCACGGCTTCTGTGCGATTCATCTGCGGCACGTTCGAGCCCCACCAGCGACTCGAAAAGACGATCGCGAAGTTCCTCGGCGTCGAAGCGGCGTACACGTTCGTCTCATGTTGGACCGCGACCGAAGCGCTTTTTCCGACGTTATGCGAGCCGGGCGACATCATCATTTCCGATGAATTGAATCACGCCTGCATCATCGACTCCATGCGGCTGGCAACAGTTATCAAGAAGGGCGTACACAAAACCGTCTTCAAACATAGCGAGATGGATTCACTGCGCGAGGCGTTGGAGAACGCGGTCAACAACCCCGAGGTGACCGGCGTGATGTGGGTTGTCACCGACGGCGTGTTTTCGATGGAGGGCGACATCGCCAAGCTGCCCGAGATTCGCAAGCTGTGTGATGAATACGGCGCGATGCTGGCCGTCGATGATTCACACGGCACGGGAGTGATGGGACAAACCGGACGCGGCACGCACGAACATCATGGCATGGCGGGAGATTCGATCGACTTTTACACAGGCACGCTGGGCAAGGCGCTCGGCGGTGGGGCGGGGGGATACCTCGCTGGGACGAAGCGCGGCATGGATATGATCGTGCAGCGCGCTCGACCTACGTTGTTCACCAACGCGTTGCCGGTGACGGTGGCGTGCTCAGCGAACAAAGCAATCGAGATTCTGATGCGCGAGCCTCAGCGGGTGCAGAAGCTGCGGGACAATGTTGCGTATACTCGCAAAGGCATCGGGGAGGTTGGATTTGAAGTCTTGGAATCCCCGACCGCCATCTGCCCGATCATCGTCGGCGATACCGCCAAAGCGATTGCGATGAGCAAGCGCCTGTTGGAGATGGGCGTGTACGTGATCGGATTCGGCTACCCGGTGGTTCCTGAAGGCACGGCGAGACTGCGCGTGCAGATTTCCGCAGCGCACGAGACAGAGCATTTGGATAGGTTGATTGACTGCTTAACGAAACTCAAGGAAGAGATCGGTTAGTATTCGATCCTGTTTAGCCGCGAGCCAAAGGCGAGCGCTTCTACCAGAGGGCATGACCTGTGATTCAAATTGATAGTGCGTTGACGTACGCGGATGTCTGTCGGCCACGCACTACTACAACACGCTTGGCGTATGAGGTTATCTTGGTGCTGACCGGTACAGCTCTGTTAGCGCTTTCCGCCAAGGTGCAGATTCCAATGTGGCCGGTGCCGGTAACAGGTCAGACGTTTGCGGTGCTGCTTGTTGGGGCACTATTCGGAGCAAAGCGCGGTACAGCAACGGTGCTCGTGTACATTTCTGAGGGAGCGCTTGGCTTACCGGTTTTCGCAGGTCCCGTTGCAGGCTTGGCATATATGTCTGGACCGACGGGTGGATATTTGATCGGCTTTATAGCAGCCGCGTGGATTGTCGGTCGTTTAGCTGAGAGAGGGTGGGATAGACGATTTAATACAACAGTCGCGGCAATGACGCTGGGAACCGCAGCGATCTTTGTATGTGGGATGGGTCGTTTGGCCGCGTTGGGAGG
>CBDUST010000102.1:0-13649 GCA_965369945.1 uncultured bacterium
GCAGGTGGAATGTGACTCAAGTCCAAGTGGCAGTGGACGTTGACGAGCGCAGGCGATAAGACACATCGTGGTCGGTCGATCAATTCGGCGTCGGCGACCGGTCCGATCGCAGGAACCGCGCCGCTGTCCAGAATTTGCGATCCTTCCAGCAGCACGGCGCCGGGTGTGGCCGTGCGGCCCTGGCCGTCCACGATCGTCGCCGCTCGGATCAGTTTGCGCCGCTGGCCAGGTATTTCGCTGAACTCCCTTGGATAGCCGTCGCCGTCGCGCCCGACAATCTCCGAAACTCGTCCGGCGCTTGACAACACGCCGGCTCAATAGTCTGTAGCATACGGCCAACTGATAATCGCTACGGACTCGGCGTGTTCAAGATCATCTCCCAAATCAGCAATGGACTTTGGAAGGACCCAACCATGCGACGTGCTGTATCCATTACGACCGTTGTTTGTTTGTCGTCAATGACCCTGCTCAGCACCGGCTGTGTGCAACAGGATCGATACGACCAGCTTGTAACGACGAACCGAACGCTCAAAGAGCAAATCGTGAATGTGGAGAGCGACCGCGACGTGGCCAACGCCAATGTGGCGACGCTGCGCGGTCAACTGACCAAGGCCAAGTCAGAGAACGACAACCTGCATATGCGCCTCAATGCCATGGACAATGAGATGGGCGATCAGGAGATCAAACTCGGCCAAGCCATGACGCGCATCACGCAGATGCCGACGCGACCGCTTCCGTACGAGGTGGAGCTGGCGCTCGTAGACTTGGCGAACGCCTATCCGGAGTTGCTGTCATTCAGCGCCGAGGCGGGCATGATCCGCTTCGCCAGCGATCTGACCTTCGACCTGGGGTCAGTGGCGCTGAAGCCGGCTGCGGCGGCGACCATCGCAACCTTGGCCGACGTTCTCAATACCGCCGAAGCGACCACGCTCGAGGTGCAAGTCGTCGGACACACCGACAACGTCCCGATTGGCAAGCCGTCGACTCGGGAGGCTCACCCGACGAACATGCACCTCTCGGTTCACCGTGCAATCTCGGTGCGAAGCGCTCTGACTGCGGCAGGGATCGATCCGGCCCGACTCCAGGTCGCTGGGTATGGCCCGTACCGCCCGCTCGTGGCTAACGGAAAGAAAGGCGCGGCCGAGAACCGGCGGGTTGAGTTGTTCCTCTCCCCCATTACCGATCCCAACACCTGGAGCCAGCAGCCATTGGCTAAGCCTGAGCAACCCGGCGAATTGCAAACCGAACCCGGGATCGAACCGGATAAGTGATTCGTTGATATTGGCCCTGAAACCCCACTAGCGCATAAGAAAACCCCGATTGCTCGGGGTATTGCACACCTGATTGCACACTTATTCGGTGATTTTCGGGTCAAGCGACTTCAGCGAATACAGATCGGAGCCGATCGGCGGCAGACTTCTCGATCGCGGTGTAATGCAGGGCGGTGGTTGTGATGGAGTAGTGTCCAAGGGCGGCCTGTAGTTCGATCATCGGCAGCCCGGCGGCAGCGGCTCGTGTGGCCATAGTCTTGCGTAGGTCGTGCCACGTTCCACGGGGCCAATTGTCGGTGCCGAGCCATGCCTTAGCCTTATCCTGAATGGCGATGAATCGTCGGTTGAAGCTGCCTACCAGATCAGCGTCGGGCCTTGCCTTGCCAGCCTTGGCCCTAGCGTCGATCGACCGCAATTGGTTGATGTTGAGGAAGAGGTACGGGGAGCCGTCGTCGGACTTGCTTTGCAGCCGAAGCAGGATCAGGACCGTCTGCGGTGGGATCGGCACCGAGCGGGTTGAAGTCGCCGTCTTGGGCTGCCACGCCATGACCAGGCCGTCTGCGTGATGTTCCTCGACCCGAACCGTACCACCATGGGCGTCAAAGTCCCGCTGGCGAAGGTGGAGCAATTCGCCGCGCCTCAAGCCGGATGTATGGGCCAGCCTGATTGCAGCCGCCCACCAAAGGTCCGAGACCTCGACCATCGCGCCTAGCTCAGCCTCGCTGTAGATTCGCTTGGACCCCACGATCGGCTTGCCTAACTCCACGTCGGCCAGGGGATTCTCGTTGATTAGCTTCTTCTTCGCGGCTCGGCCCAGAAGCGCCTTGAGGATCGAGAGCGTTTTTCTGGTCGTCGCCTTACTTCTACCGAGTTTGGCAAGATACGCACGGATCACACCCGCGTCGGTCCACTCGATGTCAGCGATCAGCTTATCGCCGATGGCTTTGACAGCGTGGTCGCCCGCAGTCTGCCATTCAACGAGCGTGGCCGGTCGTCTGTTCTGGCCAAACTGCTCTTCGTGAAACGTGATGAATTCGCTCAGGCGCATCTTCGTTGGCTTGCTCTGGCTGACCTTGCCCATACCTAGATCGAGTACAAGCTGGCGATGCGCCTTCTTAGCTTCTTCCGCTGAAATTTTGCCGACTCTGCCGTGGCTCTTGTATCTCGACCGACCGGATTTGTCGGACCATCGGGATGTCCAGTACCGGACCTTCTGCCCGCCGGGAAGTCTCGCGGGTCTTTTGATGAGCAGTACCTTTTGAGCTTTCATTGCAGGGTTACCTCCATAGGCCGTCCGCCGCTGACGTGGTAACCCTGCAAAGGTTCGCCAACGGCGGAACGGCACGATCTTGGATTCTGTCGGGGGTTGCAGGGTTACCGACGCCCATACGATACTCCATCCCCCGGACCTGTCAAGGTTCTAGTGTGCAATTTCATCCCCAGCGGCCTTGGGCTCGAAAGCCTCGGTTTCGGCTTTGGCGTAGCGGTTCAATTCGTCCAAGGCGAAAACGTACGATCTTGCGGGCTTGATCGGCCGCAATCTGCCGTTGCGAACGAGTCGATGAACGGCGCGAACAGCTCTGGCAACGTCGTCCGGTTCGGCGTCGGGCTCAATAATGCGCAGGTGAACGGCAACCTCAGCAGAAGTCAGCAGCGAATGGTCGGCGACGTGGATTATGCTTCACCCCCACGGACCCACGGATGCTCTGCTATAGCACGGATTAGTGCCCGTACATCTGACGGAACAGACGGGTGAAGGGCTACATCGTTATCCAGTTTGATTGCCTTGCGACGAAACTGCGCCACCTTCGCTGCGGTGGCTTTACGTTGCTGGGTTTGATTCGTCGGTTCAGGATTCATGGGAGTCCTCCTAACGATTTGACATGTGGATGCTTCCCGACCGCGACGGCGGATTGTTGGAATCTAGCCGCTGAGTTGTCAACGAAACCCCTACTTTCGGTGGTATGGGCCGAGGTATCGTTGACACTACTCTGATCCACAACGTCGAAATCGGAGGTTTTCATAGAATTGCCTCCTCAGTGCCCGAATTTTTGTCGTGAGCTGAGTTGTCAACGAAACCCACGCTGGCAGGGTCGTCAGCCGAGGTATCGTTGACACAAATGTCAGACGCCACAACGAATCGACGGCTTGGGCGTCCGCCAGCCGAATCAGGCTTGTCGTACTCCCATTGGCCCCAGCCTCGCTGCTCCAAATTGTCTAATGCAGGTACGGCTGCATCGCTTGGGCGATATCTCCGATTGTTCATCTGGAGATCGCGGGCAGTAACTTCACCGCCTCGGCGGATGATCCAATCAATCAACTCGCTGGCTTCGACGGTCCCTTCATCCTCGCCGAAAAGTTGATAAACGCGGCGTGTCTCGTTGATGAACCATTCGGTGATCGCTATCGCCGCAGTGATGTCCTCCATACCGATGAAGTCTGGATCGTCGAGGTCGTCGTTCGCCCAGTGGATGCAATGAAAAATCAAAGCGAGTCGCGCGGCAACCGCTTCGAGTTTGGCAAATGCCGCTGCGAGATCGTCCTCCTGCGTGGTATCTTGACGGAGGCCATGACGATCATAAAACCCAATGAACGCTTGACGTGCTTCGCTTGTGAATTGGATATCGGCTGGGATCACAGCGCCATCGTGCCCCGTATTGTGCTGGAGACTCAAGAGTCGGCCGATGATGTGATCGTAAACTAGCTCGGCATCTTCCGACAGCTCAGAATCCGTCCAACGCTTCGGACGCCCAGGTGGCATCGCCAACAATAAACGAGCAGCTAGACCTGCCTCGAAATGTTCTTGAGTCAGGACACGACGCAGAATCCGTGGCTGAATTGTGCCGCAGATAGAAACAGCGGCATGATCGCAATGGATCAACTTCTTGTCTGTTTTTCTGTCAATCGTAAGTGACTTTCCTCGGTGCATCTGGAGCCAATAAGGAACGTCACTGCCATGTCCACCACGATAGGCGTTATGACTTCCGAACCAACCACTTAGCTCATCACGAGCGAGCAACAAACCCCTTGGATTATGCGAAAGCAGCAAGGCGATAGCTTCGGTCGTGGCATCGGTTGTAATCAGCCTTGGGGGTTCCGGCTTCTCGGGTTTTAGTGGCGGTTCGCCTGAGCCGCGATTCTTCCATTCTTTCGACGCAACTTCCCATCGTGCAACATCGGCTTTATGATTTAGCAGTGCATCCTCGTGATCGAGTAGCGCCCGCGAGTCACGTTTCTCTAATGGTTGTATCGCATCATCGAATGGAGGTGATTTGACCTGACCACTCCTAGCGACTGTGGCCAACCATAAGATTGCCGGCTCCTTCCATGTCCGTTTTATTTGGAGTCGCCGAGTCGTTCCGATCGCTGCTGCACAGACGGCAAGCATAGGCATGACGTACATAACACAATCAACGCCCGTAGCTTTTGCTCCCTCAACTGCAAACAAGCGAAGCGGTTTCGGCAACAAATCAACTGGGAACGAAACCCATAATCTCGGCGGTGTCGATACTGGCTTGGGCTTCTTGCTTGCGGTAATTAGAGGTGTAGCCGATGGTAACTGGCTGTTATCGTTGAATCGCTCGTTTGCAGTTTGATTCATGCTGCGACCACTTCCCAAGCGTTCGTAATATCCGACTCGACCAGCAGTTCAGCAATCCGTTCAATCGTGTTGCATGTGATATTGAACCATTGCTCGGTAGTACCGTGATGCGTAAGAAGCAGCCGCCGTATAGTGTGGAGATCAACTACGCCAAATGTGGCTCTACTGCTAATCACAGACTCAGCCAACACCCGCAGCTTCTTACTATGGAAATGCCGAGACCGAAGTTTCGTCTTGTCGAAGCCAGTCAAATCATCCCGAGATATCGAAGCAATCAGGACAAGTTCAGCCCCATAGGCTCGATTTGGACCGCACAGAGCGGCCACCGTTTCAGTGTTGCTTGGAGACTTTGTTTGGAGTAATGTCACGATGTCATTCCATCCTTGGCCTCTTGCGGCTACTACCGCTGGGGCCTTTTTCTTAGGCCCGCTGAGGCTGAAAAGTGTTTACGCCGTTGCCGCCACCTGCTCCGCCTCCGCGCTCTCGGCCGCGCGTGCTAACAGTGCATCGCGCACAGCGACCGCATTGAACATAAACTCACGATTGACTTTTAGGCTGGGGATGAACCCTTGTTCAGCTTGAGCCTCTAGCCACGCAACAGGCATTTGGAAAAGTTCGGCCAGCTCGTGGATATCAAGAAGACGGCGCTCGGCTGCTTTCATCAGACTCAGATAGCGAGGAGCTTCCATACCCCCATTGTCGGGAATCTCGATTGCGCGCAGATTCCATCTGATACGAATCTGATTACAAAATTGGCGGCTCTCCAACCACCTCCACCAAGAAGTCATTGGTACAGATCGCGTATCTACCCTTGTGTACGCAGTAGATTGCTTCGATTGTGGCCACCTCTGGCAGATTCGGCTTGAGTATCTCCCGAAGCCGTCCAGCCTGACCAGCGCTTATGGCCACAGTAGTACCGGGATGCTGAGCCATCTTCTTGAACTTCTGCCATAGGGTGCCGTGCTTGAACTTAGTTTGTCTGGTTCCCAAAGTAGCAGTCATATCCGTGGCGTGGATCGTGAGCATTGGTTTAGCGTGGTGACTCTCCTTCACTTCGTCGGCAGTCGCACTTCCGCTGAGGCTTCTTAGATCGGCTTCCAGAACCTCGAACGCTGGGCCAAGGTATTTCCCCGGTTGAGGCGATATCACAAGAGCGTTATCTCGGGCGCTTTCACAGAGATATATGATCTCCTTCAACGCACCTTGGCTGATCGCTGGTTCCCCCGTATAGCCGTTGAGATCAGGCAACAGCTCTGTCCCTAATCTCGCCAACCTCTCTCTAAGTCCAAGATCAGGGATGCCGGGAGGATCGTTCTTTTCGAGATCGTAATTCCATCCGATTGTTCGTCTGCGTACGGATACGAGATTGCTCCACTGCTGGAAGCAGCTACGAAATAAACTGAGGGATTCCGATACCTTCGTCGCGTTCTTCTTCTGCTCGTCTGAGATTGTTGTTGTCGTCATGGCTTCACCTTCGTTGGGCCAGCACGGATGCCACACCCCCAAAGGTGAAAGAATGCGGCGTCCGTGCCGTTCATCCAGAGATCAGGCTGGATGCCCTTTTTTCATTGTAGAACCCCCAGCCAACGGGCACAGGCTAGGGGGAGGCATCAAAGGATCGCGTCAACTACTAGAATGCTGGATTCCTTGGGTTGCGAAGCTAAAAAGGCGTACAATCTCGGTCTGAGGGGCTTGAGCCGCCCATCCGTCCAGTTATACTATAGGTGAACCGCCGATGTCATTCCTGCGCAAACCAACGATCCTTGCGCAGGACAAACGGTGGGCGGTCGGTTACTTCTCGACGGAGACAAAGGCTCAATTAGAGGACATGGATGCGGGCGTGAAGGCTAAATTCAAAGCCAAGTTCAAAGCGCTCGCTTTGAATGGACGCCTACATTACCCGGCAATAAAGAAGATCAAAGGCACTGAGGCTTGGGAAATTGAGCTGAAGGGTAAAACTGGTTCGGAACGTGCGTATTGCATTCAAGTAGGGATCGAGAGGCTATGGCTCATCACACACTTTGGTGAGACGGATCATTCAAGAGGTCAAACGCAAGGTGCGGCAAGGCGTGCCGAGCAGATTTTCACGGAATACATGGAGTTTCTTGATGAAACCAAATAACCTCAGAGAACTACAAGCCAAGAAGGCGAAAGAGGCGACATCGGACGAAATGATCCGGCTCTATAACGTCGAACGCTACAAGACTGAAGCCGCTGTTGGCATTGCAGAGATCATGGAGAACGACGGTGTTGCCAGATTGGAGTTAGCTGACAAACTTGGCAAGCACAAATCCTCTATTACCGCGATTCTGAACGGCTGCCATAACTACACGCTGGAGACTCTTGCGGATGTGTTTTGGGCGCTTGGCTGGGCCATCCACATCACCCTCTCCAAAGATTTTACCGAACTTCGGAATCCTATCAGGGAGGAAGACGAGAGCGCAACGCCTACGTTACGGGTACCTTTTGCTACAGCTCACGGCGGCAAAGCCGTGTTTGGGGGGGCTAGTGAAAATGCTAGTTACCCTGTCTCGATCTCGGCCTGAGCACTATGCCCCGACCAGCATGCATCGTCCTTTGCGAATCAGTGGTACAGGACAAGGACCGAAACCTTGCCAGCCTGTTCAATCTGATTGAGCGCATAACGCTGCAAATCAGCAAACCAGCAGATAGATCGAAGCAAGTAGTGATGCAAACGGGAAGACCGAGCATGAGTATCCTCGTGACGTGGATGCGGGAGGACGAGGACCAGGGCAAGGAATTCGATATTGACATGGCGTTCATAGGACCGAACAACAAGCCAACGGGCATCGCGATGTCTGCCACATTCACTTTTACAAAACCATTCCAACGTGTCCTCTATAATCTAGAGGGCGCTCCTCCACTGAAGGAAGCGGGGGTTCATAGCGTCAGGTCACGAATCAAGGAATCTGGCGAAGGCGGCAAGTGGCTGAGCCAGCACTACCCATTCCTGGTTGAGATTCATCGGGTAGATGACGCATCCACAGAACCGAACGGGCGCGACGTGTGATCGCGCCCCTGTGGTGGAAATGGATAGACAAGCCGCACGTTGCGAAAACGGTAATCAGTTGCCCGTGAAGCGCCGCGCCAAGCTCCCCCTCAACTAATCCCGCACAACCTGACTCCCCCGACTCTGACGAATAAAGACGCGCCAAAGTTCCGATTTCCTCAGCGCCTCAGGGGGGCGACTCGATCCGCCCCCTCACGTCAACGAGGGGAGAGAGACGTCGCACCCTTCACGTCTTGCGGTTCATCAATCACCGTCCACAGGCTCCGCGAGAATCCGCGTAATAAAACCGCTACCACTTCGCTCAACGGTGAACATGTAGGTTGGCGCATCCCCGAAGGCCCGCGAACTCAGCGCTTCGGCAATCGCGTTTAGCGCCGCGATCATGTCGAGGTGCTGATGCTGCTCTTGGCTTAGCTTTCCGGTCATAACCATAGTATTGAACCTCTACCCGTCAAAATCGCCATCGTCGTCACCGAACCCAATCTCGCTAGACGGGCTGCTCTGGCGACGGCGGGGCTGGGTCGATCCGCAGAGCGCAGAGAGATCGTCGCTTTTTTCCTCAGCTTCCAAGTCCCATCGGTCTTGACGATCTTGATGCCATTGCCGCACACTTTCCAGCGCTCGCTGTCGCCCCGCCGATCCCTCTTGGCTATCGACGGGGGGGCCGTACATATCAATCTTGGCAAGCTCTGCCGCGTCACGCTGCGACTGGTCGGCTGCCTCGTCCCCGCGTATTTGTCGATCGTCGCGGGCCTGGTCTATCTTGGATTGGACGGACTGGATTGCTGATTGTCGTCTATCTTCTACGCTCATTACCATGCTCCATCATTTGTTCGGCCCGCAAGTTCTAATGCTTCCGACAATTCGCCGTCGTCCGCTGGCCGCGCAGATACCAGTTGAGGGTATACCTCGAATAACCACGACGCATCTTTAGGCTTCTCGATCAGAAAACGATGGTGATCGAAAAACCAACCCAAGATTCCGCGCAGGTTGTCTTCCGTTAGCGCTTCCGCCTTTAGCCCTAGTCCCATCATGGACGAAGCGTCGGCATATTGCTGCGCCGGTTCCATGCTTGTGAAGAACAGCGGGCCAAGTTGTGAATTTCCGATCCATCTTCCCGAAACATGCTCAAGAAAATAAACCGTTTCGCCACCCAAGCCGACAGTCTCGAAGTCGATCTCGTCAAGGGCAATTTCGATCATCCGTCGATGATCCGGCGCGGACCGATCGGTGGGAACACTCCAATCTTTTATTTCAGGAAAAGAACCGGCGTATCTTTTTCTCGTTTGATCTAGGAAGAACCGACGATCCTCAACCAAAGCAAATCGCCTTGCCGCCTCGTCAGCAACCGAGACGAGCCTACGCTTTTCGCGTTCAAGCACTTCAATCTTGGCAACTCGGGTTGCGGCGGATTCGATCTTTTCGATATCTTGACGGAGGCGATGAAACTTTCCCCAGCCGCCGCTAATGCCGCAGTATTCGTCGCGCTCATCCCAAGCTCGTTGACGTTCAAGCCACTCTCGGGTTAGAACGTCGTTCGTAGTTTCGTCCAAAGTCGTACGAGCGGTACAAATATCTCTAAGGGCGTGTCTGATCGCGGTGCGATCCATGTCCGTGTCCAGCCTCGGCCTACGCTCTACGTCTGGACATTCGGCGTGAGGTGGAGGAATTTCGCCACGGCAACTGACTTTGGGAAGAACATCCTTCTGCAACTCTTGCCAAGGGCGGCCAGAATTGGCCAACTCTCGGAGGTAGTGGATCAATTGGGGTCTGGCGTAATCAACTTGTTTTCGGGCCATGATGTTTCCAATCAAATACGACGCATGCGTCGCTTTTAGGCGGGTTGCCAGGGGATGAAATCGCGGAACGCCTCTGGAAATTCCGCCGCTGCCGTGTCGAGCAGGATGCGACGTTGCTGGATCGACTGCCAATCAGCCGCAGCTTGGTCGGCTAGCTCTCGATACTTGTTCTTGCTGGCGTCCAAGACTTCCCGCTTGGCTACTCGGATCGGTTCGTCGAGGTACGCCTTCTCGACATGTCCACAGCGGCCAGCGTAAAGGTGGGCCTCTTCCTGTGCTCGCCGTTCGTAGTTGACGAAATCTCGATGCGCCTGCACCATCCGAGGATTTGACACCGCATCCTCAACTTCTATCGCCGAGGCGATGGTCTCAAAGGCACATTGCATCTGATCCACGGACATGCCAGTCGGGCGGCAACTCGGCGGCAGCAGCTCAGCAACCGCAGCCCAGCCCAGCCCCTTCACCGCCCACGTCCGACACGAGCCTTGGAACTTCTTTCGGGTCATCTGTCGCGGTTCGATTGTCGTTGTCGCCATACCGTGTCCCTAGAAAAAATCAATAATTGTCTTAGCCGCAGGATCATCCCCGCTTGTTGCTGCTGTTGTCTTGAGTCGCACCCAACCGCGAGCCAATGCAGCAATACCAGGTCGGCTTTGTTGTGCGGAGGTAAGCTGAATCGCCGGGTCATAAGTCACCGCAAATCCATGATCGATATCTGTCGGGATCAACGCCCATTGCGGTTCGACGATCGTCCCGCTTGACCACGTATGGCCCGAAGTTACTTCAATCGTTACCGAGAACAGGGTTTTCCCGCGTGGCACCCGCACCCAATTCGTATAGCCCTGAGTAGTGTCCGTTAGATCGATGCAATCAACAATCGCTGTGGGCCGTAGCTGTAGTGTTTGTAGGCCAGCAGGATCGGGTCCACCTGACACGTCTCGACTCGGTGCGCTTCCGGCTATTCCGACCATATCGCGCCTCCATGCGCTTTAGTGCCCGTCCTGGGCCGCCAATTCCACCGCTTCCAGCAATTCGTTGTTAGCCGAGTGTGCCGGTCAGCGGCAGATGAAGTCTAGTTGTTCGATCGTCGGCTAACAATGTCGTCGGAAGTATATCAGATATTCGGCAAAGGTGGGCCTGCAATTTCACCTTTTCTATACCCCCAACATCCGTTACGTCACGACAAGGTGATCGCGGCTGTGTATATTGCCAACAGCATCTGTAACGTCACGCTAGGCCAGATATCCGTACGTACAGGGATAACCCACTACTCCGCTGAGAAAAGGGCCGGGGGGTGTGGTCAAGATTTCGGGCGCATCCAGCCTGAGTCGCACGAAAATCAACAGAATCCGCAGGGTCAAGTGTGCGGTTCAGTGTGCAATACCCAGGAAATCGCCACGGACGCTATCGCCAAGTGGGAATGACATCGGATCACTAATCCGATAGTCACGGTTGGGAAGTCTCAATTCGTATTGAGTATTTGATAGCGGCTGGGGATGCGCGCACTGTATTACACTACAACGTAGTGTCGTGTAACGTGTCGCCCAGTGGGAGACAACGACGTAACAGGCCGCTAGAGTGGTTTCGGTTATTACCCATCACTTGCAAGGCTGGTAGGAGCGACTACACCACTTCCCGCCCGCGTTCCTCCTAGAGCAATGAAAAACACTGATTTGGAGACGACGCGCGGAGGGGGACGTTCCACCCCATCTAGGGAATCCACTATCCGCTATCGGCATCACGCTAATGTCTCTCGCCCGCCCGCGCGTATGACTTGTGCTCGTGCAGACTGGGTGAACCTAGCTGCCTTATGGCTCAGCTACAACGCTTCGCTGCTCAATTCGTTGCCGACCGCACACAATAACCCTTGCGACCTCGATTGACACCAGACCGGGATATCACACTTGCCCTCAGAGCCGTCTGTAATGTTCCCAGGGCGTCCCTGAGTAGCACACGTTGATGATGCACCTGTCGCCACGCATCGGCTCGTACGTCCCTACCGGGGTGCTCGCCGGTGCCCTTGTAGCACTGCGGTAATGTCGCATCGAAATCAACGTTCCATTCATCGAACCAGCTAACCAAATTATCAACTCGCTTCGCTTTAGCGATTGGATTGCCGGGCATGGTGAATCGTAGGTTGGCAAACTGATATGCGCATATCAAATTGCACACTGAACCGCACACCACTTGAGATACAACCGCAATCAATTGGCGTCAACTGAGATACAACTATCATCGTTACCGATATCGTGAGGCCGTTTCCGGCTCGGCAACGCGGGTGCTTGTCGGATAAGTGATTCGTTGCAACTCGATTCAAACTGAATCGGTTCTGCGATCAGGACACTGTAAACGTACATGGCTTTGAGTGAAGCCTAGGGAACCCTTTCCCTGGGTTTTTTCTTTCACTGCCGTGAGCCGATTCCGGGTGTGTGAGGTGAGCCGTTTGTGGGCCCGGGCTGCTTCCGGGCGGAATATAGACGGCTTTATGAGAATTTTGTTTCGGCAGGCTCATAAAGGTCGCAAAATTCCCTTCCCTGATCTTTCGAAACGCCGTATGGTGCTTTCGATCATGGGCGGGGAAACATACATCGTTGATCGCGCCGTGGTTGGGTTGCTCGTGTTTTGTGCAGGAACGGCGCAGGTGCTTGGCGCGGGAGCGATTCGCATCAACGAAATCCGGATCGATCAGCCAGGCGCTGATAACGACGAATATTTCGAACTGGCCGGTCCACCCGACACAACGCTCAAGGGCCTGACATACTTGGCGATCGGCGACAGTCCCGGCGGGTTCAGCGGCGTGGTTGAAGTCGTCGTCGATCTCACGGGACAGCTCATCGGGCCGAGCGGTTTCTTCGTGGCGGCCGAGCGGGAATTCAGTCTCGGCCAAGCTGATTTCACGACGACGTTGAACTTTGAAAACAGCGACAATGTTACGCATCTGTTGGTACCGAACTTCACGGGGACAAACGGCCGGGACCTGGATACCAACGACGATGGAATCCTCGATCTGACGCCGTGGGATCAACTGTTCGATCTGATCGCGTTGATTGTAGAAGAGAATCCACCTCAAAATACCGAATATCATTATGGCCCGCCCACGATCGGGCCGGATGGCAGCGTAGTGCCCGGACATGCCTTCCGTTGTGAGTCGGAAGGTGCGTGGACAATTGGGGCGCTCGATCCGATCGGCGGTGACGATACGCCCGGACAGACGAACGTGCGTTGCGGCGACGGCGGTCCGCCTGACGTGCAGATCAATGAGTTGCGCATCGACCAGCCCGGCGGCGATGACGACGAGTACTTTGAGCTGAAGGGGGAAGTAGGCGCGTCGCTTGACGGTGCGACCTACCTCGTGATCGGTGACAGTCCTGCCAGCGCGAGCGGTGTCATCGAAGCCGTGATCGACCTTACAGGAAATGCCATCGGGCCGACGGGGTTTTTCGTGGCGGCGGAAGCGACGTTCAGTCTCGGTTTGGCCGACCTCACCACCAGTCTGAATTTCGAGAACAGTGATATCGTTACGCACTTGCTGGTCTTCAACTTCAGCGGCGCAAACGGAGCAGACTTGGATATCGACGATGATGGAACGCTCGATCTGACGCCGTGGGAAGTCGTGATCGATCTGATCGCATTGGTGGAGGATGATCCGCCGATGGATGAGGATGATGAATTCCACTGCGGGCCGCCTGTCATCGGTCCGACCAAGGACGGGCAGGTGCCCGGGCAGGTGTACCGATGTGAGCCGGGCCGAATGTGGACGATCGGTGCATTTGATCCGGCAAAGGGCACGGATACACCGGCTGCACCGAACCCCGACTGTGACGGCAACGTCTGCCCGTGGGATCTCGACCGTAACGGCATCGTCGGCGCATCCGACCTCCTCGCGCTGCTGGCGAACTGGGGTCCCTGTCCGTGAGGAAGAAGGCTTGAGGCTTGAGGCTTGGGAC
>CBDUST010000103.1:0-13559 GCA_965369945.1 uncultured bacterium
GGATATCGGTTGGGTGACCGGCCACAGCTATATCGTCTATGGCATTTTGCCAACGCGCGTTCCGACGGTGATGTATGAAGGTGCGCCGAACTTTCCAGCGGAGGATCGCTTCTGGGATATCGTTCAGCGCCACAAAGTCACACAGTTCTATACCGCGCCGACCGCGATCCGTGCGTTTATGAAATGGGGTGATAAGCATCCAACCAAGCACGATCTTTCGAGTCTGAAGGTGTTGGGAACTGTGGGTGAGCCGATCAACCCCGAAGCATGGATGTGGTATCGCCGAATGATCGGCGGTGAACGTTGCCCGATCGTTGATACATGGTGGCAGACGGAGACGGGCGGGCACATGGTTACGCCGCTACCCGGCGCGACGCCGACGGTGCCTGGTTCGTGTACGTTGCCGTTCTTTGGTATCGATGCTGCTGTCGTGAACGATCAGGGCGAGGAGCAACCCCCTAACGTGGGCGGGTTGCTTGTCATTCGCAAGCCTTGGCCGGCGATGCTTCGCGGGATCTATGGTGATCGGCAGCGGTTCATCGACACGTACTTCACGCGCATCGACGGCATGTACTTTGCCGGTGACGGCGCTCGGCGTGATGAGCGCGGTTACTTTTGGATCATGGGTCGTGTCGATGATGTGATCAACGTGGCGGGCCATCGTTTGGGAACGATGGAAGTTGAGTCGGCGCTGGTGAGTCACGAGGCGGTGGTGGAAGCGGCGGTGGTGGGGATGCCGCACGAGATCAAGGGGACCGGTATCGCGGCGTTCTGCACGCTTGACCCGCAGCATGTTCCATCCGGTGATGGTCAACTTGATGCGATGAAGAAGGCGCTTCGCGAGCATGTTGCAAAGGAAATCGGCGCGATCGCCAAGCCGGATGTGATTCGCTTTACTGATTCATTGCCCAAGACGCGGTCCGGCAAGATCATGCGGCGATTGCTTCGGGACATCGCAGCAGGCACTGAGGACATCACGCAGGACACGACAACGCTGGAGGATTTTTCAGTCCTCGCCAAACTGCGCGAGTCCGAGGAGGGATAAGGTTCTTTCTTATCCCCCTCTCCTCCCGGGAGAGGGGCTAGGGGTGAGGGTTCTTAGAGTATCGCCCCAGATTGACAGATCCGCCTCGAACTTAGCTATCGCCCTCCTCGCGCTCGATCGCTTCACCTTCAACCGTCAATCGCGCGGGGTGGCCGTACCAAGGATTTGATCTCCGCCCCGCTGGGTATTTCTCTTGTAACAACGTCGTGACATCCTGCATCGTTCCCTCAGCGGCAATCCACCCGCCGAGAATATCCTGGAAGTCGCCGCGGCAATGCTCGCACTTCTTCGTGCTGTCGAATCGGATCGGGCACCAGAACGACTCGACATTGCGCAGCATTTCCGAGGCCAGCGACCACACGCCGGTCATCCAATCGCAATACAAACACCAAATCAGGTCGTAGCCTACGAGCCCGTGGAACTTGTGACGGGAGACACGGATCCATTCTCGGCTGCGGTACTTGGGAAGTCGGGCTGTCCACGTCACGGGCGGATACACGAAATATTGTACAAGTCGGACCGCTCAGAATCCCGGCACGGCCCAGGCGGTCCACCACATCGCGAATTGATTGCGCCATGGACCGACGAGTCGGTTGAGCGTGGAAAAAATGCGCGGCCCTTTGCGCGCTGCCGGATGCGCCAGTTCGTGCAGCGCCACCCACAGCAACATGGCCGAGAACTGCCCGCCAATCGCTGCGCCGAGTCCAGCCCAACCTGCGAGAATCGCTCCGACTATCGCCAGCAACGCTGTGAAGTAAAAGATCACGACGTCCAGTGCGGGGGCATAGCACAACCAATCGGAGAACGCTCGGCCAGGGCGACCGAGCTTCGAGATCAGATGCAGTATCCCAGCTCCGAAGAGGAGAGCTGCGACTGTCGCGATGTAAACCAAGAGCGCATTCATCTTCAAACCACCTGCACGCCTTCGTGTGCTGTAAGTTGGGCGTAAAGCGTACTCAAACGCATCGTAATCTTTCCTACCTCGTCATCGCCGATCGATCGGCCGTCAACGGTGCTGATGGTCGCAAGTTCGCCCATTGTGCCGGTGCAAAACATTTCATCAGCGCGATAGATTTCAGTGAGCGAGATGTCTTTTTCTTGATATGGGATGTTGTTAGCCGCGCATAGTTCCAAGACCGTCGCGCGCGTGATCCCTTCCGGGCAAGCGACACAGTGCGGCGTCCTCACCACGCCTTTTTCAACAATGAAGACATGCGTTGCGTTTGTCTCGGCGACGAATCCGCGTACATCAAGCATCAGCGCATCGTCCGCCCCAGCAATGTTCGCTTCGATCTTCGCCAGGATCGACTGAATCAAATTGCAGTGATGGATTTTGGGATCCAAGCAGTCCGGTGGGAAGCGGCGCACTGAACTGGTAACAAGCGTTAGCCCGCCCTTGTCGTAGACAGGAGGCTTATGTTCGGCCAGGACGATCAACGTTGGACCTGATTGGTTGAGCCGAGGGTTCATGCCGGATGTGATCTTGATGCCGCGCGTAAGTGTCAGACGAATGTGAACGCCATCGGTCATGCTGTTGGACGCAAGCGTCTTCTTGATTTCGTCGGTAACCTGCTCGTGCGATGGGATTTCATCAAACGCCAGCGCGAGCGCCGAGCTGCGCAGCCGATCAAGATGTTGGTTGAGTTTGAAGATTCGCCCGTCATAGAGGCGCAAGCCTTCCCAAACAGCGTCGCCACCCTGCACAGCCGAGTCGAATGGGCTTATGCCTGCTTCATCGCGCGGCAAGAGCTTGCCATTAATGTTGATCAGTATGTTGCGATTTGCCTCGTTGAATTGCTGCAACATCGTTGAACTCACGCCTGTAAACGGATCGTGTAAAGACTCTGGTAGTAGGCTAGGCATTCATCGTACAGGGTTTGCAGATGCTCCGGCACCGGATCAGCCTCGGCAACATACGGCTTGAAGCCGGTTGATCTCTCAACGGCGTCGTACCAGTGCTTGGCCCAGATGCCATCCGTATCGCGCGGACCGGCAGGCCAAGTCAGCATGGAATCGGTGAACTGAACGCCGACGGCTTCGCACAGTTGTGTCAGCAATTCTCGCGGATGCTCCAACACCTCCTTGGCGTCAAGTACCGGAGGTGTATCGCCTTGCCTTTTTGCCAATTCGAAAATCTCAAGTTGTTGGGGCAGACCTGTATCATCAATCGTCGGGTTTGGCGTGACTTTGATAAGTGACGTGAGCATCTCGCGCGGATCACGAATCAAAAAGCAATTGGTGACTTCCTTGAGCCAAGTGCGATCAATTTCCGGCAGCAAGTGATGGGCCATGTGCTTTTGATAGAAAACGGGCTTCTCATGGGGAATCGGACCGGTGAGCTGGTCGATCACCTTGCGCCAATCCGTGTCGTGATGGTCGATTACCTCTTGAGCTCCCGGGTGGTCTTTGCCGGTCACCTTGAGGTAGTGTGCATAGAGTGGTTCATCACAGACGATCGTGTCGGCGCGGTTTCCCCACGACCGTATCATGGCGGTTGAGATATTCCGAGGGCCGGACCACATGGCGATTCTGACGGTCATAGCGTTCACATTTGGCGCATAACAAAAGACATCAGAGGATAATCGCAAAATCAGGTAGAACATGCTTGGGCCAATTCGCGATGGAAACTGAGACACTTATCCAGGCTGGCGCACGGTCGATCGAGGCCTTGGCCCCGGCGCTCGCCGGGTTGGAGGAATGCTCGGGGGAGTTGGACGCGGCTCGGGCGGGGCTTGATCGGGGACATTTCACCCCGGCTGAGGATGAGTTGCTGCAAACGTGGTTTGCGCGGCACCTTACCGCTCGAGCGGCCCTGCTGGAGACCATCGCTGAGCTAAAGCCCTTGGCCCGCGGCGAGCTGGAAGGGATCGACGAGCAGACACAGCTCCGTTGTTTTGTGCTGGCCTACACGGCAGCCTGCCTGCTGGTTCGATCCGCGCGGTATCTCGTCGGGACGTTCGCGACCGACAAAGTTGTGCAGCGCAAACTCAACGAAGCTGAGCCGCGTTTTCGGATACCTGCCAAGCAATACACGACAATCTATAAATCTTTGACCAGCCCCAGGAATGCGTGGGAGCTGCTTCAATCAATGCGGTTTGCAGATGAGAACCGTCAGGCGATCGAAACGCTGCGCAACGATTCTCAGCTTGGACCCGTGGTCGAGTACCTTGGCGACTCAGAGGAGTCGCTTCGAATCGGTGTTGGTCAATACGCCAAAGCGCGATTGCGCTATCGGTGGCATGCGCTGCGTAGACGGCGGGCAACAGCCGTTCAGCGCGGAATCTTCGGAGTAGCGGAGGCGTTCGGCCGACTTGTCGCGGACGTCCACAATCCGTGGCACACCAAACGCGTGAATCGATCAGTTCAATCACAACTGGCCGAGTTACTTGCGCCCGGCGATGTCATCGTCACGCGACATGATGATGCGCTGAGCAACTTGGCGCTTCCAGGGTATTGGCCTCATGCGGCGCTTCACATCGGTTCGGCAGCAGAGCGTGCGCGCTTGAGTATTGATCTCGATCCGGATCGTGCGACCCGCTGGGTTGATCCAGTGCGCGTCTTGGAGGCGCGCAAGGACGGCGTACTGTTTCGCGAGCTTACGGATACGCTGGACGTTGACGCGGTGGCTGTGATCCGCCCGCACTTGAGCCGGGCCCAGCTCGCCCAAGCCATTTCCCGGGCGATTACGCACGAGGGCAAGCTCTACAACTTTGATTTTGACTTCTTCCGAGCGGATCGGCTGGTCTGCACTGAGGTTGTCTACCGTGCGTATGACGGTGTTGGACCGATGCAGTTCTCACTGACGTCGCGGGCTGGGCGGTTGACACTCTCTGCTGAGGATCTGCTGGATATGGCCGTGGAGAACCGCGGCTTTGAGCCGATCGCGGTCTTCGGGACCAGCGACACGTTGCAAGCGGTCCAGACAGGCCCGGAGACGGGCAACGCGCTCGCCGCAAGTTATCGCCAAGGCAAGTAGACGCGCTGCACAGCAGCGTTCGGTCGCGCGCGGGTCAGCTGCGCGGACTAAATATCTGATCACCTCGCACCGTAGATCGAGCACGTTCTCGCAGATTCAACAGCACGTGATCGATTGTGCTGGTTGGAATGTCGAGTACGAGCCCGATTTCTTGCGGCGTCATCCGGTCACAATATCGTAGTGACAAGACATAACGCTCGGTCTGCGACAATGTGTGTTTGAACCGTGTCACGAAAGAGGCTTCCTTGCCGTGCATATCGAACCTTCCTTTGTTCGAACGTGTGCTGAGTCTTCTCGGCCGCCTTGCCCTCAGCGTGTGCTTCCGTGTATTGCCGTCATCCTCTGGGAACTGAATTCAAATGACCCGGCCGACTGGGGCGAGATCATCGCTGCTGGCGGTGGGTTTGTAAAGCGCGGATGTCAAATCGGGTGCGGTGTATCGTAACGCCCCAGCAACCGGATCATGATTGTCCGGCGCAGCGTCGATGCGATTGCGCATATTCCGCCGCGTGAGATTGATGAGCGTGAGCCTGATCGAGACGATGTGCAATCAAACAACGCGCAATTGTCGTCGCCGAATATTTTGCTAACCTGCAGCTGACTTCGATCACCGGCCGTGGGTGCTGATGCGGACCCCAGGCCGGTGGGTTCTGCCGGTGCATGCCGTACCCGTCCAGTCCGGATACGAGGCGCATGTGCTGCTGCTACTTGGGTTTGCGCACCAGGGCAATCATTCCATTTCGCCTGCAACCGACCGGAGTTTGGACCAAAGAACCAACAGGCGGTACTACGGAACCATGGCGGCGTTTCAATATATTGCTCGCGATCAGCTCGGGGCCCGAGTCACCGGCACACTGACGGCGGTGACCAGGCGAGCGGTCCTCGTCGAGCTGCAGTCGCGCGACCTTGCGCCTGTTCAGGTGCGCGAAGTCCACGCTCGGCCCCACCTGCAGCGGCGTGTATCGACTCGCCACTTGGCGATCGTCTACCGGCAGCTGGCGGACCTGCTGCGCGTGGGCATGCCGCTTCTGCGCGCACTGCAACTGCTGGGGCGAGGCAAGTCCAATCCCCGGTTGGCAGCCGTCATGACCGCCATCGCTGACGACATCGCCGAGGGTGAACGACTCGGCGATTCCATGGCCAAGCACGAAGATGTGTTTCCCTCGATTCAAGTCGCCATGATCCGTGCCGGCGAGCGCGGCGGCTTCCTGGAGCAGGTCCTAGCGCGGCTTGGCGCGTTCCTCGAGAATCAGGCCGACATGCGATCCAAGGTGGTAGGTAATCTGATCTACCCCATCGTGCTGCTGATCGTTGGTTTGGGGATTGTCATCGCTGCGCTCGTGTTCTTTGTGCCGAAATTCAAGGACTTCTACAGTCGTATCGAGTTGCCGCTTCCAACACAGATTCTCATGGGCGCGTCCACGTTGCTGACGAACTATTGGCCGTTTGTTATTCTCGCGGTCGTCGCAGTCGGGGCAGGGGTCTGGTGGTTGAGGCGCCAGCCGAAGGTTCGTTTGACGATGGCCCGTTGGCAGCTTCGGATTCCAAAGCTCGGAGCGTTGGTGAGCAGCCTGGCGGTGGCTCGATTTACAAGAATCCTGGGCACATTGCTGGGCAACGGCGTGCCGATGCTCCAGGCGATGCAAATCAGCCGCGATGCGGTCGGCCACGTCCTGTTGGCTGGGGCGATTGACCGAGCCTCGGACGCTGTTCGAGCAGGTGATCCGTTGGCCAAGCCGCTGGCGGATTCGGGCATGTTCGCTGAGGACGTGGCCGAGATGATTGCTGTGGGCGAGTCGGCCAACAACCTCCCTGAGGTTCTGACGACCATTGCCGACACCCTGGAAAAGCGGATCGACCGCATGTTGAGCCTGTTCGTTCGGCTGATGGAGCCCATGCTGCTGCTGGGCCTGGCGGGGGTGGTTCTGTTCATTTTCGTGGCTTTGATCGTGCCTATGCTCCGGCTCAGCGCCGCGATTTGAATTCCGGGTAGGGGCATCCTCACGTTGCCTCGCCGGTAGGATTTGGGGTGTCCTAATCACTGGACCACCCATGGCTTCGATGTCGCTGTAGGCTTGGGCGCGACCACCCGTTCGTTGAACTGGGTGTAGCGCTTGGGCCGATGGTGATGTGAGACTGAGGCTCTTGCTGGGAGGACGTTCGACGTGACGAACCAACGACGACATACCGAGATTGCTCGACGCGGCTTCACGCTTATCGAGCTGCTGATCGTGATCGCAATTCTGCTGGCGATCGGCGGGCTGGTGGTGGTGAACCTGATTCCGCGCGGCGAGCAGGCCAAGGCCGACCTTCAGCTCGTCCAGTTCTATCAGGTTGATGGCGCACTGGAACAGTTCCGCCTCGACCTGAATCGCTGGCCGACTGAGGAAGAGGGGCTTGCCGCGTTGTGGGATCGCGACGCGATGGAGGACGAGGAAGACTTCGATCGCTGGCGCGGACCGTATTTGAAAGATGTCCTCCTCAAAGACCAATGGGGTAACGAGCTGATCTACCGCTATCCGGGCGAGATCCGCAGCGAATCCTTCTACGACATCATCTCCTTCGGACCGGATAAGGAAGAGGAAACCGACGACGACATCACCAATCACGACCGGGTTCGGGATGAAGATGGTGAGATATCCGCGGATTTGGAGGATTTCATACCCGCCGACGCTGACGACGGGTCGTGAACGGCGATGAATCGCCGCGGCCTGACGCTCCTGGAATTGCTGATCGCGATCAGCTTGGTGGTCGCGCTCGGGGCGATTGTGCTTCCGGCGATGACGGGCGTGCAAAATCAGCGAGCGTTTGATTCGACCGTCCAGATCATTCGCGACCAGTTGCTCCTGGCACGCGCGCACGCCCAATCAACCGCATCCCCCGTCGAGGTTATCTATTACAGCCGTTCGCCTCGCGTTGAGGTGCGCCTGTTTGATCCTGCGCTTCAGGCTAGCGCTTCGCCGTTTGTTGATGCAGATGGCTCGGATGATCGGCAGCAGGCCGAACCGCTAATACTTGACGAGCAGGACGAAGATGAATTGGTGATCCCCGAGGCCTGGGCCTATCGGCATCTGGCTCAAAATGTGCGAATCACCAAGACGCCGCCGCAAGAAGCCGCAGACGACTTCGACGATGCGTTCGGATCATTTGATGACTTTGGAGCCGACTTCGCTGATCAATCGCAGCTCTTTGATCCGGATGAAGAACCTCACGCGATCCGCTTGGCGGTCTTCTTGCCGGACGGCTCGGCGCTTCTTGGCGAACCGTTTTGGGTGATAGACAACAATGGCCGAGTCGGCCGATTGGAAGTGAACCCCTGGACGGGCTTGCCGAGCTTCGACGCGACCGGTGCATATCGCGGGACCGACGAGCCAGTCGATGACGAGGAATTTGACGACGAGCCGGAGGAGTTTGAGCGCGACGAAACGATCATTGAGGAGGATGACGAACCGGTTGATACGGAACCAACGACGGAGGAAGGCGAGAACGGCACTGATGAAGATGAGGAGCCTGACCAACAGTGATCACACAGCGTCCCAGAACCACAGCGCCAACTCGCCGCGGCGCATTGCTACTAGAAGTGCTGCTATCGATTGCGTTGTTTGCCGGAGCCTCAGCTTTTGCCCTCGGTGCGGTCGGGAGCGTATTTGACGCGCTTGATCGAGCCAAGCGTCAGCAGGAAGCGGTAGACATCGCGACGTCGAAGATGGCAGAACTCGAAGCCGCGTTGATCAACGTGCGCGACCTGCGCTCCGAATGGATGGGCCAGATCGGAACCTACGAACCCAACCTTGACTTCGACTCTTTCAACAGCTCCCTCCGGTGGGAGATTGACGTCCAGACCTACCCTAGCGAGTTTGCCGGGTTGAACCTCGTCGAGCTAACCGTTACCGAGGTAACGGATGCGATGAACGACGACGGTAATTACGCCCCGATGAGCTTCACGCTTCGCCAACTCATGCCGCCGCGCGAGGCCGACGTCGAGGCGTACCGGGAAGACGAATTGCTCGAGGGATTGCCGGAGATCGAACCGTGAATGGCGCACCGGTCGATCAACGACGCTGCGGGTTCACACTGCTGGAAGTGTTGATCGTGATCGGGCTGGTATCGGCGTTGCTCGGGTCGATGTTCACGTTCATGTTCAACCTGCTCGCATCGCGGGATCGAGCGTTGCAGTACAGCGCCCAGCAACTCGCTGCGACGACGCTCATCGAACGCATCTCAGCGGACTTGATGACGTGCGTGGTTGGTGATGCTGAGGCGGGTTCGGGCGTCCAAGGCGATACCCAGCGATTGCGCATCCTGACCCGTTCCGTAGCGGCAACTCTTGCGGAGCGCGGCCTGGGTGATCCGGCTGTGCTCGGCGACCTGCAGATTACCGAATACACATTCAACGAATCCCAACAGCAGATCAAGGCGTCGCGCCGATCTGTGCAAACCAACACGAATGGCCGAACATCCGAAGCTCCGGTGGGAGGTTCGATATACAAAGTGCGCTTCCGGTATCACGACGGCACAAGTTGGCGCGATACTTTCGACAGTCGTTCCTACGGTCAACTGCCTTTGGCGGTTGAGATTGCAATATGGTTCGATCCTTGGCCGGGTGAAGAGCCGGTTCCGTCCGATGTATTCAACGATGAGCTGGGTGAACCCGATCGATTGACCTTCGACGCGATCGACACATTCGACGAGCGCGAGTTCGCTGAGCAAAGCGACATGGAGTTGTACAGCGAACCGAAGCCCGATCGGATTCGCGTGATCGTGATTCCCGATGCCGCAGCTGGCGACGATGACGCTGACGGTGTTGAGATGTCGCCTGAGGACGACTTCGTTTTACTGGCGAATCTCGCGGAGGCCTGGTCATGACAGCCCCGCCTCGCACCGACAACCGAGGCTTCACACTCATTGCCGTGTTGGTTCTCATGGGAAGTGCGCTGCTTGTGGGAACGAGCTTGCTGTTCATGGCGCAGGCGGAGATGGCGGGAAGTGCCGGCACAGCAGGCGCCGCTCAATCCCGTGCGTTGGCGTGGTCGGGGGTGCAGGCCGTGATGAGCGATCTGAATGATCAACGTCAGCAAATACTCGATGGCGAAACGCCGACAGTTGAAGGCGAATACGTGATCTACGAGCTCGATGCGCGGGTTGGCGTTGTTCGCCTTGTATCTTTGGCCCAGGATGCAGCGAGACTCGTGCCCGAAGCTGGGAAACTCGATCTGAACATCGTGGATGCGACGATGCTTGCTGACACCGAATTGATCGAGCCCGAGTTGGCGGAGGCCGTGATCGACTTTCGCGACCGTGAACTGGGCGGGTCATTTCAATCGGTCGCCCAACTGCTGAGTGTGCCCGGCCTCACGCCCGAACTTATCTATGGGCCGATCGACGAGATTCGTGTGATGGACGAAGCCATGGGCGAGTCGATTCAGGATTTACCGTCAATCGGCCCCCTGAACAATGCTTCGCGCGGCTTGGCCGACGTCGTAACGGTCTACAGCTTTGAGCCGGCCCTTCAGCGCAACGGCCGACTGCGGATCAACCTCAACACCGAATGGTCTGAAGAACTTGGCCGCCGTGTCGAAGATCGCTTTGGGCGAGATGTCAGCGATGTCCTGCGCCGCATCATGGTTGAGGAAGGTAGAACCTTCGACAGTGAGGCCGAGCTCTTCGAGGTCCTTCGCTTCTTCAACGTTGAGCCGGACGGTTGGCCGGAGATCGTTGATACTTTCACCGCCGAGTCGGGCGAGTTTCATTTCGGGCGTGTTGATATCAACAGCGCACCCTACGAAGCGCTGATTGCCCTGCCCGGCTTGGGGCCCGATGAGGCTGCGGCGATTGTGCAGATGCGAGAGGGACTGTTGCCTGACGAACGAGCAACGATCGCTTGGCCGGCCATCGCAGGAATCGTTCCCCCCGAGGCGTACGACGAGTTGGCCGGGCGAATCACGACGCGGTGCTGGACGTATCGGATTCGGTTGGCGGCGGGCGAGCTTGAATCCGATGAGCCGGATGGTCCGCTGTTGAATCCCGTGATTTACGAGGCGGTGATCGATCTTTCTGCGCCCCGGCCGAGAGTCGCCTATCTTCGCAACATCACCCTGCTTCAGACCACAGCCACGCTCGCCGCAAATGCCGGCTCTGGTACGTTGGATGACGAGCAACCCTTTGCTGAGGAAGTGGTAATGCTCGACGGAGATGGCTCTGAGGCCAGCGAGCTGGAATCGCTCAACGATGCGAGCGATCCGGCCTTCGGCGCTGATCTTGCGGATGCCGAAATGCCGTCGGCGTTTGACGGGGTGGCCGGCCGTCGGCGGGATCGGCTGTCGAGCCCCACGAGGCCAAGGCCACAGTCCGCGACGGGCAGCCGCAAGCGGATTGGCAGATGGACTAGTGGAGATTGATTTGGTTTCGCATCGAGTTCGTCGCTCGTTGGAGGCGCCCAGATGGGCCTGACGACCTCAGTGGGTAAGAGACGATGATGCCAGCACGGAACGTGATCGCGATTGACATCGGCCGACGCCGACTTCGCGCGCTCTTGGCGGCGCGCGGTCGCAACACGTTGTCCGTCAAGCGCGTATTGGTCGAACCGGTGCCCGAAGATCTCGACACGAAGGATCCTCAGGCAGTTGGCGCCTGGCTTGGTCGTTGCCTTAGGAAGGCGAAGTTCCCCAAGGAAAAAGCAACGATCGCCATTTCCCGCGAAAGGGTAGGCCTCAAACGCATCACGTTGCCCACGATCGTTGATGATGAGTTGCCGGACATGACCCGAATGGCGCTGGGTCGTGACCTGCCATTTGATGCTGATACAGCCGTGATCGATTTCATCACGTTGCATCGCGATGAGACGAGCACGACGGTTCTCGCTGTGGCTATTCCCGAAGCCGTACTGGAGTTTGAGAAGGCGCTGGCCGCGGCTGCCGGCCTCGGTATAGACAGAATATCGCTGCGCAGCATGGGGTCAGCGGCACTGCTGGGCAGTCTCGATGATCGCAACGCCCACGGCATGCTTGCGGTGGATATTACAGGCGAGGGCGTGGAGTTCAGCGTGATCGTGGATGGAACGATTCGCTTTGCCCGCGCAGCGGACCTTCCGCCGCTTGATGACGACACCGGCGCCGCCAACGCCGTGGTGACCGAGACCAGGCGAACCTGGATGAGCTACCGCATCGTCGAGGATTCCAACGATGTGCACAGCGCCGTCGTCATCGGCGATCGTGACATCTGTCGCAACGCTGCCGGCCCCATCGGTGAGATGCTCAGCGTGCCTACCGAAGTGCTCGACGAGCATCGGCTCATCAAGCGCAATCAACAAGAGATGGACGGCGTTTGGCCGTTGGCGGGACTGTTGCTTGAGCCCACGCTTGGCGTCCAGCCGATCGATTTTGCGAAACCGCGCAAAGCGCCTGATCTTGCTGCCCGCAAACGCCAGCGTGTTCTTGCAGTGGCGGGCGTGCTCTTTATTGCTACATTCGCCGCATGGACCATTGGGAGCAGCAAACTGCACGCACTCGAAACCAAGAGTGCCGACCTCGCTGATCAACACAGCAATATGCTGCCCGCTCGAAACCGATTCAAGCGCGACGTATTCAAGACCCAACACATCGAACACTGGCAGGAAGCGGATGTGAACTGGCTAGAGCACCTGTTACATCTGGGCACGGTCTCCCCGCCGTCTGATCAACTTGTGCTCGATTCCTGGACCGGCGTGCTGAACTTTCGCGGAGTCTTATTCGACGGGAAACAAAAGGCCAGCAATCGGAAATGGCAGACGCCGATGCCGATCAAGATTGTGCTTGATGGCGAGGCGAAGGATCGAATGACCGCCGACGCATTTCGAGCCGCGCTGGTGCGCGGCAAGCTGTACACGCTCACCTCTGCGGGGCCGGACAGCGCCGGCGGCCGACGTCTTCCGTATAAGTTCAATTACAGGCTCGGTTCTGTAGCAGATGCGCAGCCAATCGAAACCGATGCATCCAACTCCGGCCAAGCCTCAGCGAATCGTGTGCCCATGGGCGAGCTTGCCGCTCACAAGTCCACCGGAGGGAGCGGCTCGTGAACGGTTGGCGCCGCATCGCTGGGTTCGTTGTTTTGCTCGGGGCGGTGAGTTTGGGCCTAGTCCGCATCGCGCAAAAGACTTACTTCGATAAGAAGGCGGATCTGGTCAAAGAAATCGACGACCGGGAGAAATTTCTTGCAGCCACCAGAGCTGAACAGCGCCGACGCAGCAAGCTTGATGACGAGCTCCAGGGAATCGTCAATCGCACACTCGGCTCTGATTTGGAAACGGTCGATCATCAACTCCGGACCCGCCTCAACCGCATCGGTGAGGAAATAGGCATCGCTGGCCTCACCGTCGGGACCGGCCAGGCTCGCAAGCTTGAATCACCAGCCCGCCACGAGTTTTCCCGCCGAAAATACCCCGAGCTTCGAAACGAAATCGATTTCGTTGAGTTGGAAGGCTGGATCTCAGGCGAGACCTCCTTCGAGGGCGCGCTTCGGCTGGTTCATCGTATTGATGCGGAGCCCTGGCTGAAGCACCTG
>CBDUST010000104.1:0-13430 GCA_965369945.1 uncultured bacterium
CCGCTGATCGCCAGCAGCAGCGGCGCGAGCCTGTGATACAGCAGGTCAGTCGCCACGCCGCCGTTGTAGGCGAAGTATTTACGGAACCTGAAAAAGTGGTCCGCATTCCACGGAATGTTTTCCGCGAGACCCCATTCGTGTCCCAGCCAACGATCCCACCAAACGTAGCCGTCGGAATCGGTTGTATTGCGCGGGCCGGCATCGGGATCGATGTGCCAGTTGAACTGTCCGCCGCGTGAGTTGCGGCAATAACTTCCCTGACTCCACGTCACCTTTCCGATGCGACCGGCTTCGATCGCTTCGCGGGCTTTCCAAAAACGATCTTCACTCCTTCCTTGCGGCCCAACCTGCAACGTCCGCTCATACCGTTTTACCGCATCCCGACATTCGATCGCCTGTTCGATAGTCAACGACAACGGTTTTTCGCAGTACACGTCCTTGCCAGCCTGCATCGCTTCGATCGCAATCTTGGTATGCCAATGGTCGGGCGTGGCGATGACGATCGCATCCACATCGTTGTCATCCAACACGTCGCGGTATTCCATCGTGCCGCTGCTATCATTGCCTTGGATGATTCCGATCGAGCGATTCAATCGCCGGCGGTATACATCGCACACGCGGGTCACGAGCAGGTTGTCCGCATCTTTGCGTTTCATCAGGTTGCGGGTATGTCCGGTGCCCATGCCGCCGGTTCCGATGACCGCGATGTTCAGTCGATCGTTGGCCCCTAATACCCGCGCCCAGCTCGCAGCCGGGCTACCGAGAATTACGGATGCCGCGGCCGTGGTCTGCATGAACTGACGTCGCGATACGTTGTCATAACCCGCCATGATCTGTTCTCCTCAATATGGATTGCCAGCAGCCAGGCCACATGGTGAATTGTTTGGGCTCAGCTTGCAACAACGAACGGCCCGCATGGTACCCTAGGGTATGCGCAAGTACATCCTCAACTCGATCTTCATTGTCCTTTGGCTCACCGCGGCCGCGTTTTCCCAAGATGAGCAATCAGCCGATGCCCGCAGCCTCCATCAGCTCTTTGATCAACAGTTTCAGTGGCGAATGGAGCAGTTCCCTCAGATGGCGATGGCCCGAGGCGATTACTCCAACGCGGATCGGATCGCAGACACCAGTCTACGAGCGATTGAAAGTCGGCATCAGCAGACCAAAGCGTTTCTCGACCAACTCCGGCTGATTGATCGACCGAATCTGAGCGCTGACGATCGCCTCAATTATGATCTCTTTGAGTTGCAACTTACGCGCAGCATTGAGGGCCATCGTTTCCGTAGCTTCCTCATGCCAGTCGGCAGTCGGGAAGGGATCCACCAGAGCATCCCGCAGATGGCCGACCGCGTTCGCTTCAGTAGCGCCGAAGACTACCATAATTACCTGGCGCGCCTCACTCAGATTCCACAAGCGCTGGACAACATGATCGTGCGGATGCGCTTAGGGATCGACGAGCAGCGCACGCCCGCTAAGGTCACGCTTGCCGGGCTCCCCGCACAGCTGGAATCCATCATTGAAGGCGATGCGCTTGATGCGCTTGGTGCGCCGTTTGACAATCTTCCATCGCAAATCGACTCGGATCAGCGGGTCGGGTTGAGCATGGCGTTCAGTTTCGTGTCCCAAGAGTTGCGTGTTGCCCTGCGCCGTTACGCGAACTACATAAACGATGAGTATTTGCCGAATTGTCGTGATACGGTCGCGGCCATAGACCTACCTGATGGGGCGGATTACTACAACCATCAACTGCGAACCTATACGACCACCGATCTGACCGCTCAAGAGATCCACGACATCGGACTTTCCGAAGTCGCGCGCATCCGCGCTGAGATGCTCGATGTCATCCGTCAAAGCGATTTCCTTGAACACAATGCCCAGTCAGGATCGCTTGGTGATGATGCGCTTTTTGAGGCGTTTGTGAATTACCTGCGCAGCGATGCGCGTTTCTATCACACGTCTGAAGAGAATCTGCTCACCGGGTATCGGGCGATTTGCAAGGAAGTGGACGGATGGCTGCCCAAACTCTTCGGGACGCTGCCTCGTTTGCCTTATGGCGTCAAGGAAATCCCCGGATTCATGGCGCCAACCCAAACCACGGCCTATTACCAGCAAGGCGATATCCGCAACGCCGAGGCGGGGTTCTTCATGGCCAACACTTATGCGCTGGATCAACGCCCCAAGTATGAAATGATTCCACTGGCGATGCACGAAGCCATGCCCGGGCATCACCTTCAGATCGCGATCGCCCAAGAACTCCGAGACCTGCCCGAGTTCCGCAAGAACGCATACTTCATTGCGTTCGGCGAAGGATGGGCGCTTTACTCCGAACGCCTGGGGATCGAGGCGGGCATGTACGAAGATCCCTACGACGACTTCGGCCGACTGTTGTATGAGATGTGGCGGGCGTGTCGATTGGTCGTCGATCCCGGAATGCACGCGCTGGGGTGGTCGCGCGATCGTGCGATTCAGTACATGGTCCACAACACCGCGCTGAGTGAACTGAACATCCAAAACGAGATCGATCGGTACATCGGCTGGCCCGGCCAGGCGTGCGCGTACAAGATCGGTGAGCTGAAGATTCGCGAATTGCGCAAACGATCTGAGGACAAGCTCGGCGAGCGCTTCGACGTCCGCGCGTTCCACGACACTATCCTCGGCGCAGGTTCCCTTCCGCTGACGGTCCTCGAAACACGAATCGATGAGTGGATCGAATCGCAATAGCGACGAGAGGCCGCCGTGAAATGTCGCCCGGTAGTATTTAATCCTGAAAAATGACAGAAACTTACTGGAAGGTTTGGCCCTTCAACAAATCGCCGACCGCCTCAAGCTCACGATCGGAATCGTCACGGCTAAGTGAGTACGCTTTATCGTGAGTACAACGTACATAGCCGCACGAAGTTAGTTGCTCATCTCGGTGGTGTAGACGCTGAGATCCCACATTCTCTCTCTAGCCATGTCTCGGCACTCTGACCTTCAAGCAACGGACACGCGATCTTCGCGCCGTGGCGGACCAGCAACGAGAGCGTATCTTCGTGATGTTGTTTGTTCGGCTCAGCTTCTACGATGCGGAATAGTTCTAACCCACTCCGCGTAAGCGGATAAGCGTCGAAAGGCTCGATGTGTCCGCTTTCAGGATGGCCGAATAAGACATAGATAGATTGACCATGTGCAATCACCGACCCTGTCGATAACGTCTGCTCCAGGAAACTCTGGCATTGGACGAGGCCGAGCGCGTCAAGCTGCAAACAGTCGTCAAATTGAACCCCGTACCTTCGGAGTGGTTGGCCGGGCATCTCGGGTGATACACCATCGTCATAATCTTCATCGAGAGGTACGAAGCCGAAATCTTCCCCGTACCAAACAAGACCGCAGAGTCGCTCGAAGCATTCTGCGTCCGGCCAGCTGAGTTCTTTGACGATCCCAAGTGTTCGCCTTGAGCACCTGCCTGGCTCGGCGACCTCCTGCGCCAGCAACTTTGCCCATATCTTCTGGAGATGTTCGTCCGATACGTCCGCCGCATCTGCAAAGAACCGCGACATCCAATCCGGATCGACCGGTTCCTCGGAAACAGTTTCAGGCAACAACTTCGCTGCGGAATCGACGATCGTTTCGATATTCTCTTGCCGCCTCACTTCCTGTATGGCAAGCCGCCGCGCCGCTCGTTTGGCAACTTCAATCTCTGCGTCAGCAAAAATGAGCATCGCATCAGCTTCAGCCTTGGCCTTCCTGCGAATACGGGTTGGTTCGTAGACAGCGCCAACCGCCCCAGAAACCGATTCGATCAGCTTGGTCAGCGGCTTCGATAGGTCGCCGACATCTACAACGGCTAATTTCGATTCGCCCATGCTACCCTACCCCTGTATAGACAGCTCATTCATCACCGTAGCTTACGTCGCTACGGCCTGTATTCCAGTCCGCCAGGCAGCGCGAATCGCGCCGCATCACTTGATAAAGACACCGATTGCTGGCACATTAGCTGATTATGGCAGCACCACGACTAGTTCTGTTCGGAGCCGGTGCGAGTTACGGTAGCTCGGGGATCATCCCTTGTTCGCCGCCTCTTGGAAAACAGTTGTTCCCTGTGCTGAGACGCGCCTTCCCGGCTTCCTGGGGTTCGTTTTCTGAAGAACTTGAGATCGCTTTTCGTGAGCATTTCGAAGTCGGGATGGTCGCTCTCCTTGCGAAATATCCAAAGGCGGTCCAGCCGCTCGAACCGGGAGCGCCCTCGCCCCACGCGCTTATGCAGGATCTAGCAAGATTCTTCCTCACCTTTGAATTAGCGCCAGGATGCGGTGATTCCTACTCTCGTTTCTTGGTAGCTTTGCTCCAATCACCGCATGGGCTAGGGACGCGCTTCGCGACGTTGAACTACGAGCATCTGATTGAGCGAGCAATGGGTCAGCTTGCGCTCAAGCAGTCGGTGCTGCGCCCGCACGGAGGGTGTCAGTTATGGCCAGTCGGAGGCGGCCAGATCTTTAGTGGCCCCAATCGAGCGTTCGGTCAAGGGATGCACAGCATTTCCTCTAGGGTCCGCGCAGCTAGTTCTCCGAGAATTTCGGGGTGTTTGAGTTCTCAAGGAACGGTCAAATACCCATGTATGGCCATGTACATGCCCGGGAAGATCACTCAAATCGGACAACGATATCTGCGTCGGAACCAAGCGAGATTTCGATACCAAGTTCACAGAAGCCGTACCGTCGTGCTAATTGGCGCATGCCCTTGGCCTGCGGACGATCATCTGTGGCCAACGATATTCGATACCGACGCCCGAATCTTGTTCGTGGGAGGAAAGGACGACTTTGAAAAGTTGATCAAGTGGCGTAACGGCCGCGAGACTCTCTTCATAGGTGAGCGCTTCGAGGACTCGATCAACGATCTTGTGGCTGAAATGTAGGCTCCATTTCGACCAAGAATAGCGCGCTTGTTCAATCAATATACGCCTCGGGATCATCGCCGAGGATGTGGAGGGCATAAGTCGCGACAGGTTCGTTAAATCCGGAATCGCAATAGCAGCATCAAGACAAGATAGTTTGATCGCAGTGCTCAGCTCGGTTGATTCTTTCAAGATTCGTATGGTACAATGAAACTATGACGTCGGAAGCTCGCAAATTGTTCCAAGATGCGCTTCATCTCACCGATCAGGATCGAGCTGATCTGGCCGCGAACCTTATTGAAAGTCTGGATCGGACGGTCGACGAAGGCGTAGACGAAGCGTGGGAATCAGAGGTGACTCGCCGAATGAAGGACCTTGACGGCGAGGCGATCCAGCCAGTGCCGTGGCCGGAAGCACGCCGCAAGATTCTTGGAACTTCCAATGACTCAGCCAGCGCTTGAGTTCCACCCCGAAGCGATCGCCGAAGCACGCGCAGCTCACTCCTGGTACGCCCAGAGTAGCACCGGAGCAGCCGATGCGTTCATCGACGAAGTGGATTACGCGATGGAGCAAATCGCTGCCGCCCCTGATCGTTGGCCGATCTTTGCGCCGAAGCGCCCGGCGATACTTGCTTCGGCGTTTCCCCTACATGATTGTCTATCGGCAAACCGACACCGCAATCCAGATACTCGCCGTCGCTCATGCCAGGCGGCGACCCGGCTATTGGAAGAAACGCGAATCCTGAGCGCGCGTAGGAGACGCAATGCTACTCACACGACACCTTCCGCAGGCTCTGATCGTCGTGGCACTCATCGGCTGCGCGCCTTTAGCGTTGGCCGAGCAGACTCCAACCAAGGCGTCGGCGGGAGATACATCCGATCAACAAACGCAGTTGACTGCCGCGATTGACCAAGCAATCTCGCGCGGTGTTCAGATCATTCTCCGAATGCAAGAAGGTGATGAAGAAGCTGAGTGGCCGTATGAAGGCGTGTACCGTGTCAAGGGTGTGATCCCAATAGGCTATCGCGTGGGTGGTTCGGCCATTGCAGCCGATGCGTTGATCCTCGCACCGGGGTATGAAGATGATGCCAAACGCCATGCAGCCGTGCGCCGTGCGTGTGTGTTCATCACCAGCAGTATCGATCACCCGCTGATGGCCCACCATTTCGAAGCGCGCTACGACGTGCGCGGATGGGGCTATACCTACGGGCTCAATCATTTGCTGCGGCTCAAGAAGGGCAATCTTGTGCCGAAAGGTCTTGCTGATCAGGTCGAAGCGGCGATCCGTTTCTTCATCGACGGGATCGAAGCGACGGTTATTCCCGAGCGTGGTGGTTGGAACTACGCGCGCCGAGCCGGCTTCAACAAGCCCGGATCGCCTTCGCCGTTTATGACCGCTCCGACGTTGCAAGCACTTTTCGCAGCGGTCGATCAGGGGTATCGCGTGAACGAACGAATGATCGCCGATGCCCTGGACGCATTGGAAGGCGCGCGCACGCCTACCGGCTCCTTCGTCTACTCGGGTGATCAAGCCAACCGAAGTCGTTCCGCAGTTCCGGGGGCGACAGGGCGCATGGCCGTGGCCGAATCAACGCTCTACCTCGCCGGCCGCTCATCAATCGAGCGCATTCGTGGCTCGATCGATGCGTTTATTGTGCATTGGCAATGGCTTGACGCCCGGCGCGCCAAGACCGGCACGCATAAGGCGCCGTACGGCATCGCACCGTATTACTTTTATTACGCGCACTATTACGCCGCCCAAGCCGTGGAGCTGTTACCTGAACACGAGCGGGCCGAGTATCGCCGGCGCATCAACGAGCTGCTGTTTTCCGTACAACTTGAAGACGGTTCATGGAACGACCGCGTTTTTGAGCGCTCGACCAACTACGGCACGGCAATGGCCATTCAAGCCTTGATGATGCCCAATTCGCCGCTACCCGTGCGCTTGAAACAGACGGAATGACTGTCTGAATGCCGAAACCGCCCGATCGGTTCGTCAATGCCGGATCATTGTGCCCATCCCCCCGTCGACTTGCCATCTCAAGGTGATATCAGCGCTTGATTGACCGTGCAGTTGGCTGTATTCTGATAGATAAGGCACAGAGGATGAAAAGCGCCCTGATTTCCTTCTGTCAGTGCTGGGCAAAATCGGAGGAGTTCCCTAATGCAGAGCAACGCGTACGTTCACCTTGGTGTCGTTGTCGTTTCCGCCGCGATCGTTTGCCATACTCAGGCCTTCAGCGACAATGTACGTCTCGCGCCTGCCGATGAGCCGGCGCCGTTCATTGCCGGACAGATCGTAGTGAAGTTCGCCAATCAACCCCGACCGATCACAATCGCAAGTGTTGAGACGGTGCTCGGGCCGAACGTGCAATGGCAGGCCCCACGTCATGCTCCGCACGCCAAGGGCATGCCTAATCAGCCGCACCCGCTAAGCTACTGGCGGTTGGCGATCGTTGATCCACAAGCCGACGTTGTCGCGATCAGCGCCCAGGTCTCAGCGCTCCGGGGCGTTGTGTTCGCAGGGCCGAATGGCCGGCCGGAGCCGACACACGTTCCCAACGATCCACTGTACCCCCAGCAGTGGGCACATCAGAAGATCAGCTCCGAAGGTGCTTGGGACGTTTCGACTGGAAACACTGACATCATTATTGGAATCATTGACACCGGCTGCCTGATTGCCCATGAGGATCTGCAAGCAAATATCTGGGTCAACGACGATCCGCCCAACGGCCTCGACGATGATGGCAACGGCTTCGTTGATGACACCAACGGTTGGGACTTTGTGAACGACAATAACAATATCGCTGATGTGTTCGGACACGGCACACAAGTCTCGGGCATATCCGCGGGGGTAATCGACAACGGCATTGGCGTGGCGGGAATGGCCAACTTGACCATCATGACTTCCAAGTGGTGGCATTTCTCAGGCTCGGACTTTTCCGTAGCTGAGAGTGTCTTCTATGCGGTCGATAACGGCGCTCATGTTCTTAATCTCAGTCTGAGTTGCGGTTGTCTTATGCCCATGACAGAGGATGCTGTGAACTTCGCCCATGACAACGGCGTTGTCGTTGTGGCGGCTGCAGGCAACGGCGGCAACCAATCGCCCCATTATCCCGCTGCCTATCCCAACGTCATGTCCGTGTCGGCGATCACGATCGACGACACGTTGGCGTGGTTCAGCAGCTGGGGATCTCATCTGGACGTCGCTGCACCGAGCCCCGATATTCTCACCCCAAGCAACCAAGGCGTTTCGTCCTACACGTCGAGTTTCGGCGGGACATCAGCAGCAAGTCCGCATGTGGCGGGGCTCGCGGGGCTGGTTCTGTCGGTCGATCCAACCCTCACGCCTGATGAGGTGCGCGCCTTCATCAATGATAACGCTGATGACGTAGGCGACCCGGGCTTTGATAACTTCTTCGGCAACGGGCGCATCAACTCCAGTGCGACAATTGCGGCGCTGGGCTCGCCATGCCCAGCTGATCTCAATGGCGACGGAGTGGTGAGTGCGTCAGACGTGCTAGGGCTGCTCGGTGCTTGGGGAACGAATCCTGGAGGACCGCCTGATCTTGACGGCGATGGAACCGTCGGCGCCAGCGACCTCCTGCTGATGCTCGCCAATTGGGGACCGTGTCCGTAGACTCGGTCTCGCAATATTGTGGATATCAACCGAGGCCGTGATGTCGCATCGCGGCTTCGTTTGTTGTGAGACTCGGTAGGCGGTCGCCGCACCGATTCGCGCCATCCCGGCCTAGCGGGCGGCCCTACGGTCGGCGCGCCGTACAGTTTTGGAAACGGTCGTGGCGATTCGACGGCGGCCGATGGCCCAAATACCGGGGTTCGGGAGGCGGGCCAGGCTGATTGATCAACAGAGTTGCACCAATTGCGGGATGCGTACGTAGATAAAGCGCCCGGCGGAGGGTTCGCTGGGCGCTTCGAACAAATGCTGCTGACGTGTGCGGTACGTGCGCCGGTACGCTGGACCAACCTGTCTCGATGTGCGGGTCAGGTCCGGTCATGTGTGCTGAGTCCCGCGTGGTCAGTAGCCACTTTGTGCAATTCAACTAGAGCAGGTTTTGGCTCAGGGCACCATAGGGATCTGACCCCGTTTCAGCGGGCGGTGGAACTCGCGGCGCGCCGTACCATTTTCGACACGGCTATGGCGATTCGATCACTACTGATCGCCAAGGCGGCGTATAGGAATCACCCCGACGTGTATCCTGATATGCTGACACCGCGACTGGCGGCGCAATTCATGATCTCGCAGATTAAGCGATATATCAGATGGCTCCACACGCAGTGGCCGGCAGGGCACGTCGAGAAGGGGCCGCTGGTCAACGAGGACGGTTCGACAAACGTGCCGGGGCTCTCCATCGTTGGTGACCTGACCGGCATCCCGCTGCTGAAGTTCTCGGCGCATTCAGGTGCCAAAGCAGTCCGCAGAATCCTCGAAGACCCAGCGTTCAAGCGACGTACACGCCATGCCCCCGATGTGTACGACCTTGTCGTTGTGGGCGCGGGAGTGTCGGGTGTGGCCGCTATCGCCGAGGCCCGCAGCGCCGGGCTCGAGGCCGAAATCATCGAGGCGTCGGAGCCGTTCTCTACAATCGTCAACTTCCCGCGCGGCAAGCCAATCTACACCTATCCCACGGATATGACGCCGGATGGCGAACTCCAATTCGGTCCGAAATCAGACGTCAAGGAGGGGCTGGTCGAGGAGTTGCAGGATTTTCTTAAGCAGCGCAATATCACGCCACGCATCGCACATGTGAACCGAATCGTCCGGCGCCGCGGCTTACTAGAGATAGAACTGGGTGACGACGAAACCCTCAAGGCCCACCGCGTGATTGTCGCCATCGGACGGTCGGGCAACTACCGGACGCTCGGCATTTCGGGTGAAGACCGCGACATCGTTTACAACCGCCTGCACGATCCCAAGGATTTCTGCGGCAAGAACATCGTCATCGTCGGCGGGGGCGACAACGCGCTGGAGACCGCCATTGCCCTGACCTCCTGTGGTTCCACGGTCACGCTGAGTTACCGAAAATCGCAATTCAGCCGACCTAAACCGGAGAACGTCGACAAGATCAACGCCCTGGCGGCGCAGGCCGACGCCGATGTCGGGGTCGAGCAGCCCACCGACGAATTGGTGGCAACCGCCGCGGGACCGTTCATCCCGGATCGGCCTACCGATGACGAATGTGAAGGGTGCGGCGGGAAGCTCAGGGGATACCCCGCCGATGGCGAATGCCCGGGTTGCGGCAAGCCCTTCCACCGCCGTGTTGGTGCCCTTCGGCTGATGATGTCCAGCCACCCCAAGGAGATCAACGACACAGGCGTTCTCATCACAAACGCCGAGGGAACCGACGAAACGATAACTGCAGAAGCCGTCTTCATCATGATCGGCCGGGAGGCGCCGCTGGACTTCTTCCGCCGCAGCGGCGTTCGTATCCGCAGCGAATGGAGACCATTGACCTATCTAGGCCTGGCCTTCTTCTTCGCGTTTTGTGTCTTGATGTATCACTGGAAGAGCGACGCCGGCTTCGGCCTGAAGGGGTGGTTCAAGGACAACGGACTCTTTCCATTTAACCTTGTCGATCCGGCAAACGTCTCCAACCTGTTCGGCAGCATCCGGCTCTCGATGCATGAGCCCAGCTTCTGGTACTCGCTGGCGTATTGCCTGTGCATTGTGATATTCGGCATCAAACGGATCAAACGCCGCCGAACGCCTTATGTAAAAGTCCAGACACTGACGTTGATGGCGATCCAGTGCGTGCCGCTGTTCCTGCTGCCGTACATCCTACTGCCGTGGATGGGCCACAATGGATTTTTCGACGGCGGCTTGGGCAAGGCAGTCGCTGATGCGCTGTTTCCATTGACGCAATGGGATAACCACGGGCGAGAATACTGGCGCAGCGTCGGTTTCATTCTCGCGTGGCCGCTGATGTTCTGGAACGTATTCACCTACCAGCCGATCTGGGCCTGGCTAATCATCAGTCTAGTGCAGACGTTTGTGATCATTCCCCTGATCGTTTGGCGGTGGGGTAAGGGCGCATACTGCGGGTGGATTTGCTCGTGCGGCGCACTGGCGGAAACGATGGGCGATGCGCACCGACACAAGATGCCTCGCGGACCGTTCTGGAACCGTTTAAACATGCTCGGCCAGGTATTTCTTTGGATCATTACAGCGTTGCTCGTGCTGCGCATCATCTCATGGATCACCCCCGGCGGTTGGGCGTCGGCAACGTACAGCTTTCTGTTCGACGGCAAACATGCCGACGGATCTCAGATTGGCGGGCTGATGCGTTACCTCAACTACGTTTGGTCGGTTGATCTGCTTTGGGCCGGCATCTTCGGGGTGGCGTTCTACTTCTGGTTTTCCGGTCGTGTCTGGTGCCGCTTTGCCTGCCCGCTGGCGGCGCTGATGCACATCTATGCACGCTTCAGCCAATTCCGCATCATTTCCGAGAAGTCCAAGTGCATCAGTTGCAACGTGTGCACAAGCGTTTGCCATCAGGGCATCGATGTCATGAACTTCGCCAACAAGGGGATTCCCATGGAAGATCCCCAGTGCGTTCGCTGCTCGGCCTGTGTGCAAAGCTGCCCAACCGGCGTGTTAGAATTCGGCCGCATCAACCGCAGGACAGGCGAAGTGATCGCCCGGGATCGGCTCGGTGCATCACCGGTTCTCATGGCAGAGGTCACGCTCGAAGGCAAGCGAATCTCGAGAGCACAGTAAGCGCCCGGCGGGTGTTCCGCCGGGCGCTCATATGAAGATGCTGCTGACCCGAGGGGTATTCGCGGGTTTGCGCTCGACCGACCTTCCTCGATGCACGAGGTTCGGTCCGGCCACGGGTGGCGATTCCCGCTGGGTCAGCGGCCAAGTTGATCATCCAATTAGGGCACGATCTCGCGCTCAGGGCCATAGGGACTTGACCCCGTTTTGAGCGGGCGGCCGAACGTCGGCAAGGTCGTTGCCGGCGTTGCCGTAGCGCTATTCCGGACGTGATCGTCGCGCGGCTCGGTGGTCAGCGATGTGCTGTTCCATCGCCTTGAGACCACTAACTCGTTTGCGCTCGCCGGCTTGTTTGACCCAGTCGAGCGAAAGAATCTGATCGACCAACTTCTCGGAGCCTGCTTCGTTCGGCCTGTTGTACGGGCACACCGCGATACATATCCCGCAACCGTCCGTCTCGGCGAAGTACGGCAAGCACGCAGTGGTATCGACGACAAACCGGTAGCTTCCGCGCAACATCTCCCGTTCATCTTGAATTGCATCGACGGGGCAAGCGGTCAGGCACTTCGTACACCACGTGCAGAACTCATCCACGCCGTGGTCTTGGCGCTGGGCCTTTGGCAATGGTGCATCCGTGGTGATCATCGACAAGCGGATGCGTGGCCCAAACTCGCGCGAGATCATCGAACCGTGCCGGCCCAGCTCGCCGAACCCGGCGGCGATGGCATGGGGGATGAACAGCGCTTCGCAATTCATCTCCTTATCACCGCGCGGATGATGTACTTCAGCAGCGTATCCGTGCTCGCGCAGCCATGTGCCCAGCGCCAACGTCAGCCCGCCTAGCTCCATGTAGTTGCGCGTCACTTCTTCGCCTGCTTTGGGTTCCGGAGCGGCGTTTGTTTCCTCGTAGCGCATGGGCAAACCCAAGACGATTGCATGCGGCAATGTCAACTCACCATCGGTATAGACGTGATCTTTGAGCACCGGCGTGTGGCCGATCTTCGCGAATCGTCCGTCGAGATGTGTAGTCGCATATTGCTCGACAAAGGCGCGCACTTCTCGCTGAACATCCTCGGCTGACCAGTTGGCTATCGGCCCCAGCGGTTCAATCGCACCGTGCAAATGAGGGTATTGCTCTTGGTAGATCACGCCGCGGGATGCATCGTTGGCTGGACTCGAAGACGACTGCATGAAACTCGTTTGCTTGGTCAGGAACGGTAACACTTCGCTGCGCGGCAGGCGATAGACGGACTCTTCGCGCGCACCTTGCGGCGAGTGCGTCCAAGTCCGCTCCGGATCGATCAATCGGCCAGATGGATCGTCACTCGGCATCGGGAGGTTCCAGCCGAACCGTTGCCGTGACCGGGAAATGATCCGAGGGATACCGCCCATCAGCGTTGTCATGCACAATTTCGGCGCTGACAACCTGCACATCGGCGCTCACGAAGACATAGTCGATCTTCCCTCTGGAGCTTTCACCACGGAAGCCGTTGAATGTGCCGACGTTCGTTGCGTCCGGATGCAACACACGGAACGTATCGCGCAGCTTCGGCGAGGGTGGGGGATTGGCGGTTGTTTCAAAAGCTCGTTCGATCTCGCCCTTGAGGAAGCGGATCGTAGACGTATCCTCGCCCGCGTTGAAATCGCCGGTCAGAATCACCGCATCAGTGTTGTGTTCATGTGCAGCGATTCGCTGAGCGATCAACTCCGCGCTTCGCTGTTGTGATGGCGGCGATCGATGATCCAATGGCGTGTTGTAAAAGGAAAACGACTGGCCGGTCCTAGAATCGCGCATTCTCGCCCACGTGCAAATGCGCGTGA
>CBDUST010000105.1:0-13402 GCA_965369945.1 uncultured bacterium
TTGCCGCATCGGATGACGACAAGCTGTGCTACAACCCAGGCATCGTACTCAATCCAACCGAAGCTCCGGTCACGCTGGATTTCACGGGAACGTTGCCAAACGATTCGCCAGCATCACTTGACGTGACGATCGAATCGTCGGCAAACACCGTCGGTTTGGAACTCACATTCTCATTCTGGAACTACAACACGGCTTCGTGGGATGTTGTTGGGACGGACACACAATCGCTCAACGCCGATACGGTCAGGACGTTTGCCGGCAATCCGGCGGATCATGTAGAACCGGGTACTGGCGAAGTGAGGACTCGATACGAAGTTCGTGTCGTGAGCTTCATATTCTTGTTCCCATGGCTGGATTGCGTTGACCACGTCTTCTGGACGACCGGTTAACCGGTTCAGCCGATCCCCTCATGGAAGTCAATTGATCCTCCTAGCCAATTAGGGGTAAAGAGGATCCTATTCGCTGTGAGCTGCCGAGCGCGAGACCACTGACGGGAGCCGGTCCGCTCAACACCTTCCTACCGTTGACACACACGGAGACCACTCCGTGGGTTGTCGGCGTCCTGGGCTGACCGTCGGTATCCCCCCCTTGACGCCCGGATGGCCCGTCCGGTAGGCTGGTGGTAGGTCTTAGAAAGGAGATCGTAGGATGATGTCGCCAACTCACTCGCCTTGTGCTGTTCGCCTATCCGTCATTGTTTCATTGGCCTGTGCCCTTGGGCTTAGCTCGATTGCCTCAGCCCAGCGAGGGCCCGGGGGGAGGTTCTCGAGGGGAGATCGGTCGGCCGATAAATCGGAAGATGGGGGCGAGAAGAAAGATAAGATCAAGCCCTACGACGAAGTCATCACTGACATGGCGACCACCAAACGCGGTCTCTTTCACGTTCACCAAATCGATGACGATCTGTACTACGAGATTCCAATCGATGCCTTCGGCAAGGACATGCTGTGGGTAACCTCCGTTGCCCAAACGACGGCCGGCTCGTCCTATGCGGGCATGCCCTCCGGCGAACGTGTGGTTCGCTGGGAGATGCGCGGCGAGAAGGTGCTCCTGCGTGATGTGCGTTACGCCATTCGCGCCGACACGGATGATCCGATCGCCGAGGCCGTCAAAGCATCGAACCTCGCACCGATCATTAAGGTGTTTGCAGTCAAGGCGTACGGTACCGACAAGAAACCGGTGATCAAGGTAACGGATCTGTTTACCAAAGAGGTGGACGAGTTCAGCGCCAAGCGCACGCTCAATGCCGGCAATATGGATAGCGGACGCTCGTTCATCGAGGAGATCAAGACATTCCCGGAGAATATCGAAACGCGCGTGCTCGCGACCTACGGCCCGGCGAGTTCCAATAATTCCGGCGGCGCAAGCCCGTTCGGCCGTCGCAGTAGAGGCGGGGGCGGCGCGATTACGGCCATGATTCATCACAGCATGGTGAAGCTGCCGGACAATCCCATGAAGCCGCGCGTGCACGATTCGCGCGTTGGGTTCTTCAGCGTCAGCTTCGTTGATTTCGCTGATAATAAGAACCACGCAGCGGAAACGGTTCGTTACATCACCCGTTGGCGATTAGAGAAGAGCGATTCTGAAGCCGAACTCTCCGACCCGGTCAAGCCCATCGTGTTTTACGTCGGTCGTGGCACGCCCGAGAAATGGAAGCCCTACGTCAAGGCTGGTATCGAAGACTGGCAACCCGCATTCGAGAAGGCCGGCTTTAGTAATGCGATCCTCGGCAAATACGCGCCCGATCCACAGGAAGATCCGGAATGGGACGCTGAAGACGCCCGTATTTCCACAATCCGCTGGCTCCCAGCCAGCATCAAGAACGCGTTCGGTCCGCATGTAAGCGACCCCCGGACGGGCGAGATTCTCGAAGCTGATGTTCGGATGTATCACGATGTGCAAAAGCTCGTGCGCGATTGGTATTTCGTGCAAGCTGGAGCGGTCGATGAACGCGCACAGAGTTTGCCCATGCCCGACGATCTCATCGGCGAGTTGATTCGGTTTGTTGTTGCGCATGAAGTGGGGCATTCGCTCGGCTTCCCCCACAATATGAAAGCATCGTCAAGCTACTCCATCGAGCAACTGCGCGATGCTGATTGGGTAAAGAACAATGGCACCGCGCCGTCCATCATGGACTACGCACGCTTTAACTATGTTGCGCAGCCCGGCGATGAAGCTGGATTGCTTCCCGCCGTTGGCCCGTACGATCACTTCGCTGCTGAATGGGGCTACCGCCAATTCGCAGACGACGCCGATGAAAAGGCCGAGCTGGAGACGCTGGCCAAGCGCCAGATTGATGAGCCGATGTTCCGCTACGGCGGCGGCGGCGACCCCACCGCGCAAACCGAAGACCTTTCCAATCAAGCGGTCCAAGCGACAACGCTCGGCTTACAGAATCTCGAGCGCATCGCTGCACTGCTCGTCGATGCAACCTCAACCGAAGGCGAGGACTACGACCTGCTCAGCAACATGTACAACGAACTGTTCGGCCAATGGAACCGCGAGATGGGGCACGTCGCTAACATCGTCGGCGGTGTTGAGCAGATCAATCTGTACTACGGCGATGCCGATCAGCGTTTTTTCCCGCTCGACCCCGATTATCAGCGCAGCGCTGTGAAGTTCCTTGTCGATAACGCCCTGCGTACGCCCCACAAGATGATTCCGCCTGAGATCAGCCTTCGCCTGACGGCTGATGGCGTCGCCGATCGCGTGCTCAGCGCTCAAAGCCGGCTGCTGCGGACGTTGGTCAATTCACGTCGGATCAACCGCATGGCCGAGCACGCTGAAGGTGTGGAGTACGGCGCCTATACCCCGGCGGAAATGCTGACTGATCTGCGCTACGGCATCTACAGTGAGCTAAGCGAGTCGCCGATGGATGTCGACCTGTACCGCCGAAACCTCCAGCGGACCTATATCGATATGCTCGGGTCGTTGATCGAAGACCCAAGCGCCAACTCCGATCTACCCGCATTGGCGCGGGCGGAACTCGTCGCGCTGGGAAGTTTGCTTGAGAATTGCGATTCCGAAGCAGCAGATAACGAAACCGTTCGCGCGCATCTGCTCGATCTTCATGCCCGCATCAAAGCGGCGCTTGATCATCGCGCGACACGATCAACAACTGCGCCGGTCGCAGCGCCAACCGGAAGACGGCGCGGCGTGGACGATGATTCACCCAACCGCGGCTGGTGCTCGGTGCCACTCGAACCGCAGGACGACTAAAGAGGCTGCAATCAACAAAAAAGGGGACATCCTACTTTATTGAAAAAGTAGAATGTCCCCTCTTGTAGAAAGACAACGCCAATGAATCGCAAAACCCTCGGGCCGTTGATTGGTGTTGTCTTCGCAGGCGTACTTGGTACTGGCATTTTCTTTGAGCCCGATGAACCGATGGCGCTCCAGGTCTATCTCGCCACAGTCCTTCAGGGCGGATTGATCGGGCTCTTTATCGGTGCGGTGTTTAGCAAGTCAACAAGTTGGTTGAGCACACTATTGGGCAGCGCGATCTTGGCCGGCCTTTCGGGCGTGACCATTTCGTTAGCTAAAGGACTTGAGGATGCGCCGTTCGCGGTCCCGTTCAATGTTGTTCAAGGCCTCGTTATCGCCGCCATTCTCAAGCGATGGGGGAAGTGATTGGCGTCAGCGCGAGCTTGCCGCTGTACAAGGCCTGGTCATTCTCACGACCGGGTTCCGGCGATCATTCGATCTTCGCCGGTCCGACGACCGGCTGCACCCACGCCATTTCCATATCGCCTTCAGCAAACGGATTAGGATGCTTGCGTGATGACGTCACACGCGCGCGGACGTACAGTTCGTCACCCGTCATTTCATAGCTCGGCTGCAAGTCGTGCGACGTAGCCAACACCTCACCGACCGCGCTACTCAGGCCATTCTGCCAACGACTGCCGAGAAAATCGGTCGTGTAGGTCACGCCTTCTTGGGGCTCAATCTCCAGCCACAGCGATCCGTGGCTTGATCCGAAATCCTTGAGCTTCACGCCGGTCGATGCATAGAAGGACCCATCCCGCATGGCGCTAACGATCGCATCGGGCGTGAGTTGGTCCGCCTTCACCCACAACCAGCCGCGCCCCGGCTGCGATGTTTCACCTTTCCCATGATGGTTGTGCGCATCATCAACAGCCACGCCGTAGAGCAAACCCCGATGAAACTTGGTCAAGCGCAGCGTCAAGGCGGTATCCCACATCGCATCGGCGCTTGGCGTGTCCTCATCACCGTTGTTGATCACACTGCGGTGCCCGTTGTAAACCTCGAAGAACCGTTCACCCTTGATGGCGGCGATATCTCTAGGCGTCAGTGCGTGTCCGAAGTTGGGATGGTTGAGGTGTGCCAGCATCGGCCGGTTCAGTCGCTGCGATTGTTCGATCACCGCATCAAGGTTTCGCTGAATCGTCTCGTATAGCGACTGACCCCCCTGCGGCGGAATCAACTCCTGGAGATTCAGTCCGTTGATATGCACCGGCCGACCGGCAAATGCGTCGGTAATTTCCTCACCCTGAATCATGATGAATTCGTTCGGGCGTTCGAACCGTGCGCGAAGCTCCGGCAGGTTCTTGAGGCGCATCTCTTTCGTACCGGCCTCAGTGGTTCGCGTCTGGACCCAATCCGGGCCGAACGTTTGTCTGAGGTCTTCGACATGCTCCGGCTTGAGCGGTCGCCAATCGTCTTGCCCGATCGGATACCACTTCTCGCCGTGGGAGAGGATATTGTGATCCGAGAGCACGAGGAAGTCGTAGTCGTGCTTGACGTACCAATCGATGACATGCTCCGGCGCAGCGTTGCCATCGCTCCAGTAGGTGTGGGTGTGGGTGTTGCCTTTGAACCATGTGGATTTGGTAGCTTCTTGGTTACCAGCTTGGACAGTGCTGTGGGTTGCGATAACAGCGGTCAGCAGTCCAAGGCCAATAGCTCCGAGGACTGTGCATTTCAGTGGATTTTTCATGATGAGATTGTAACGACGGAAGTCGGTTTGCGAAGTTCCTTCAAAAAAACCCACGGATTGCTATCCGTGGGCGTCGGTTCGGTATTTGGTGATGGGTAGTTATACCGCCGCCAGTGACTTCGCCTGGGCGAAGCGCTCGGCAACCGCGGACCAATTCACGACGTTCCACCACGCAGCGATGTATTCCGGCCGACGGTTTTGATAGTTCAAGTAATACGCATGCTCCCACACGTCCAACCCGAGGATCGGCGTGCCGGGACAATCGCAAACATGCTTCATCGTCGGATTGTCTTGGTTGGGCGTCGAGCACACACACAGTGAACCATCATCACCGACGGTAAGCCAGGCCCATCCGGAGCCGAAGCGCGTTGCCGCAGCGTTGGCGAACTTGGTCTTGAAGTCGCTAAACGATCCGCAGCAAGCGTTGATCGCCTCCGCCAACTCGCCGGACGGTTCACCGCCGCCCCCAGTTCCCGCCGGGAGCATAATCGTCCAGAACAAGGAGTGGTTGTAATGCCCGCCGCCGTTGTTGCGCACAGCGGTGCAAATATTCTCCGGCACACTATCCAGATCGCGTATCAAATCCTCGATCGACTTGGATTCGAGCGCGGCGTTGCCTGCGATGGCGTCGTTGAGCTTGGTGATGTAGGCGTTGTGATGCTTACCGTGGTGTATCTGCATCGTCCGGCCGTCGATGTGCGGCTCCAGGGCATCAAGGGGATAGGGTAGATCAGGGAGGGTAAAGGCCATGGGAGTCTCCTTTGGCAATGTTGTGACCAACTGGGCTGATTATCCCTGGGACACGATAGGCCACTGTAGCAGGAAATCGCACCGGATTGGTGCTGTCGGCATCTGGGCTGGACCTTGACGGCTTGTTGAACCGATCCCAGGGGTGGTAGCATCGGCAGGCAGTATTGGGAGCTTCCCAAAAAAGGAGGTGATCTCGTGGCTGATTCTGAGCGCCGCACGATCGTGGAGCAAGTCGACTTCGCCCAAGTCTTTGGATTCTTCAAGATCCTGCGGGCAGTGACCATGGGGCTCCAACCGCCTCGCTTGGTGCTGGGCCTGTTGATGGTCGCAGCGCTGATGACCGCCGGCCGCGGCTGGGACTGGGCGACTGAGCCGACGATCCACCCTGACGGTCTCCGCGCTGGGCTGTGGACGGAGGATGACGATCGCCGCGCGCAGCCGACGTTCCAAGCAGCGATGCGCGCCTATGTCGAGGACGCCGATCGACCCGAGCCAGATTCCGAAACCGGGTACCTTGAAGCTCGCCAGGTCATCAAGGCCGTTCAGGCCGGCTACCTGAAGAAGCGACACGAGGCGGCCGGGGACGAGCTCCCCTCCACATTGAATGAGCGAGACTACCTTCGGCAGATGGAGTGGCTTGAGAACGCTCGCCCTCGAGGCGCGTTCGAGGCAGCGGTGACTTTTGCGACCGAATCGTTCAGGGATCTGGTCAGCACGATCGTTCTGGTCGATCCGAGCCAGTTCTTCATCGCCGCTGAGTCGCTGTTCCTGGAAATGCCAAGGGCCCTGTGGCGAGATCACAAGGCGTTCACGATTGTATACGCATTGGTACTGATCATTGTGCTCGCATTCGGCGGTGGGGCACTCTCGAGAATGACCGCCTGCGAAATTGGTCTCGAAGAGAAACTTCGTGCCCAGGAAGGTGTGGACTTCTCGATAGCGAGTTGGCGATCGCTTCTGCTGTCATTGATGCTGCCGTTGTTGATTGCAGCAGTCTTAGCCGGGGTACTTATCGTGGGGGGAAAACTGTTGATGCTGCCGTGGATCGACGTGCTGGGCGGCGTGCTGTACGGACTCGCGTTACTTGTCGGCTTCGGCGTGGCGTTCCTGGTAATCGGTTATGCGTTGGGGTTCAGCCTGCTCTTGCCGGCGGTCGCGTGTGAAAACTGCGATGCTGCGGACGCTCAACAGCGGGCCTACGCCTATGTGCTGGGTCGACCACTGCATCTCTTGGGTTTCGGTGCGGTCGGCCTGATAGGTCTGGCCATCGGTTTCGTCGTCGTCAGCTTCGTCGCCTCGGTCTTGCTGAACTTTACCGCGGGTCTAATCGGCGTGTGGTCCGACAACACCGCGTTTGCGGCTGCGGGCGGCGCATCACTTTTTGATCTCACCGGTCAGACAACGGCGCTGCACGTTACGTGGCACAGCCAAGTCGCAGCGTGGTTTGTTTCGTTCTGGCAGACGGTCGTCGTTGGTCTTGTGGGCGGGTATGTTTTCGCCAACTACTTCAGCGGCTCGACGATTACGTACCTACTCATGCGCCGGGCATGTGACGGGCAAGAGATCACGGAGATATGGCAACCGGGGCAGGTCCCGGGAACCGCCGCCCCAATGCCGGTCGATCAGGATGCTGACATCTCGCTGAACGAAGGTTGACCATTGGTGTTGGCCGCTTGAAGCTCTGGAGGTTCTGCCCGAGCATCACTCGGTGCTCGGTTCCTTACTCGCTTCAGCATTGTCCTCATCCCCATCTTCGTCCTCATCCTTGAGCTGGAAGATCGTCTGCGTGCGCAGGACCAATCCGACATCGCTGCGGAGGTGATAGCTCTGGACGTGCAGCTCGTCTGCGTAGCGTTGCATGTCCAGGAGCGACATGTTCGGCTTGTCCTTATGGTCGTTCCAGACTGACAGCAACGTCTGCGAGTCGCGGCCGTGCTCGATCATCTCTTTATAGGTACCCAGATAGAGATGATCAGACAGGACCTCGGTTTGCATGGAGGTCATGTAGACCATCCGCTCACCGAACTTCTGATCATGGTCCTTCTCTCCTGCGCACTGCAGCGTGGTGACCAATCCACGCTCGGGCAGGCTCTGGATGTCGTCGCAAATGATCTCTGAAATGCAGATATCGTCATGCTGAAAGCGCAATGCATGACCGCCTCGGAAGATCCACGCTTCGAAGTCGTATTCGCCGTATTCGATCCGGCACCGGCCCTCAATCCCGAAAAACTCGGGGTGCAGGACACTACGGTACAGAAGCATATTGTAAGCCTGAAGGCTCGTCGTCTTAGCTGGAAGACTCATACACCACCCTCACATAATCAGAAGAACGAGTCTTCTCCACCTCCTTTTTGACGGACCAGCATTGTTACGAACGCGGGACCAAAGGCAAACTAAATTCTCAACTATTCTAGGAGTGGAGTTGCCGGTTGTCTTGGTCCGATGAAATACAACTGGTCGTGGGTGGTGCCGTGTCACCCTCTAGTTGTAGGTGTGCCAACAGTTTACAGGTTACCCCGATTCCTGCCCTTTCCACCTCATGCCTGTGATCGAGGCCCGTCTGGCTCTGCTGCGTGATGAACCCGCCTCGGCGGTCGCCGCAATCCTCGCCGAATCCCTACCATCGGCCGAACCGGACGAACAAGAAGCCATCTGCCGAACCCTGCTCGGAACCCGGCGCCCGGCTGCGGCCGCGTCTGTGATCCAGCACCTGCATCGACTTGGCGACTGGGCCGGTCCAATGCTTGCCCAGGTACGCAACGAGTTGCGACCGGTCGTTGAGCGCATCGTTCGTCAAGGCCGTCGCCAGCCGATCCTCAATACCCTACAGCTCATCGAGCGATTGACGCTGGCCGAATGTGTCGATCTGATTGGTTCGCTTGTCGAATCACCGCTGAAGGCTGTCGGTCAACGGACCGCCCAGGTAATCCTCAGCGTTGTCCACGCAACGGCCGGCACGGGTGCACGACGCGATCCTCGGTCCGTGATCGTGCAGCGAATGGACGAAGCGGTCTCAACCGGACTGCTTGGTTACAGGAATCATCGGTTCGATGACATCTTGCTGGCGGCGGCGTTGCTTGCGGTCCGACCCGGACCCAAGCTGGCGCAGATCCTCGCCGATCCCGAGCATCCGGCGCTCTACCTGTTGCGCGGGGCTGTGTCCCAAATCGAACGCTCAACGGTTCGCCGAAGCCTGATTCCCTGGCTGGCTGTGGACGCGTTGCAGCGATCAGCGGCGCGGCAGTTCAATCGAATCAACGGGCCCGAAGCTCTAGCCCAAGTCTTGGAGCACGGACACCTGCTTCTGACACCGGCCCGGCGACGAGCCATGCGCCAGGTCGATCGCCCGACACGTTGCGTCCCGTCGCCGGTGTCGGCCGTTCGTCTTCCCGCTGATGCCCAGGTGAATCTGGTGCGATTGATTACCGCACTAAGCCTGCGCGAGTCGTGGCGGATCGAGCGGTTGACGGACTTGATCGCACTACCGGCGCCGCTCGGTCGGATGTCGGCCCTGGTTGCGCTACTGCGACACGACTCGGTCACGGTGGATCGAGCCGTCGAGCGATTCTGCTTCGATCGCAATAAAGCCGTGGCGGCCGTCGCGGTCCGTCGATGTCTGACGCAAAGCCAGCTTGGCAATGAATCCTTCCTCCGCCGACTCGAACACAGCCCGCATGTGTCCGTGGCTCGCGAGGCCGAAGCAACGCTGGCCCGTCGAGGTGCCGGACTGTTCTTTCAGCGCTGGTCGGACCTGAATCGAAACGACCTGTTGGCGGCGGCTTATTCAGTCGCCGCCGATGACCGCCGGGCCATGCTGGCCGGCCTTACGCGGATGGTGGTCCAGGGAAAGCGCGCTGAAAAGCTTGCCGCCATCGGGCTGCTGGGCCGACTCCGATGGAGCACCACGCTTCAACATGAATTGATCGAACAATCGACCAGTGCCGATACCCATGTGGCGTCGGCCGCAGTCACTGCACTGCGCGATGTCAGATCGACCCACAGTGTCGAGGCCGTGCGCAAGGCCTTGCGGCACGACGATGCTCGCGTTCGAGCCAACGCGATCGAGGCGTTGATGCGATTGGATCGCCGTGGAATTGAATTCATCGAGCCGATGGTTACGACGCGAGACAATCGCCCGCGCGCCAACGCTGTTCGCGCGCTGCTCGCTGTTAGGCGCACCAAGGCCCTGCCTCAACTGCAAACGATGTTGGCTGATCCGGATCCATTGCATCGTATTAGTGGTATTTGGGTCGCCAAACGCGCACGAACGCTGGGCGTGGCCGGCGAATTACACCAGCTCGCCAAAAACGACCGGATTCTGGAAGTTCGCAGCCGTGCACAGGCCGCGGCGCGATTCATCGCCCATCGCCCGGGGACCATGGTCGGAGCAGCACCATAATGACGACGTTTACTTCAGTTCAATTGGCCGCACTTCAACTTGGGGTTCAATTACATCCGCTGCGCCTGCCGTTTTGGTCCGGGCAAAATAAGCTGCTCGTCGCAGGTTTGGTTATAGCCATGGCTCTGGCGTTGCTGGCAGTCGGCATGCTAAGCTTCGTTCGGCGCGATCACGTTCGACAGGGTCCAACCATGCGACGCCTCTGCCGCGCTTTGGCTCTTGGCGCCCCGCATCGCCGGCTCCTTGAGAACATGGCGACGAAGACCGGCGTCCAGTGCCCCGCAACCCTCCTTATAAGTAGTGGATGTTTCGACACCGCCCGCCGTCGCTACAAACCACAAGGCGCCGAGGCTCAACAACTCCGATACGTCCGCCAACGAATTTTCGAACGCTAGCGCCGTCGCGCGATCTCCCTCTTACCCCCTCTCCCCCTGGGAGAGGGCTGGGGTGAGGGTTCTTTTGATTCTTCGATGCGCTAATGCCTCGGCGCCATGCTTTGACCTACTTTGGGCAAAGCATGCTTCCCCCCGGCGGACCGGGGATGAAGCATGGCACCCACCCTACATCCGAATGCCTAGTTTCTTCTTCTCCGCCTTGATGCCATGGCCTTAGTTCGTCGTCCAGAAGACATGGTCAACGCAATCCGTCCATGGGAAAAGGAATATGAAGCTCACGACACGAACTTCGTATCGAGTCCTCACTTCGCCAGTGCCGGGCTCTACATGATCCGCTGGTGTGCCGACAAACGTCCTGACCGTATCGGTGTTGAGCGATTGCGTGTCCGTACCAACAACATCCCACGAACTCGTGTTGAAGTTCCAGAATGAGAATGTCAGTTCCAAACCGACCGTGTTCGCAGACGACTCGATCGTCACGTTGAGTGCCGCTGGAGAATCGTTTGGTAACGTGCCCGTGAAATCCAGCGTGACCGGAGCTTCGGTTGGATTCAGTACGATGCCTGGGTTGTAACACAGATCGCTGTCATCCGAGTCCAGAACGTCGGCGAGATCTCCGGAAAGATGGAATCCGCGGAACGCATCGAAGTCGTCGGGTGTAGTTGCCTCCACGAGCGCTTGAAACTCATAAGAACCCATGTCAACGATCGGCGGATCGCCGAATCCGGTGTCCTTCGTATCCGGATCGTCAACAAATCGCGGATTGCCGTCGAGGTCGGTTGTGATTCCCTTCGGCACGGCCGTGTTGTCGGCTGCATCAATACACGGCGAGCCGGGTGAGAGGTGATAATCGCCGTTGTCGGGATCGACGAAAAGCGGATCGGCGTCAATGTTGCCGGGGCCCTTGTAGCCGCCATCAACGCAATTATAGCTGACCGTCGCCCAGCCGAAGTCCTCGATCTGGTTCGGGCTGTTGCCCCAGACGATGGAGTTGCTCACCGTTGCATTCGTCAGCACGTCGGCGTATATCCCACCGCCGAAGAGGGCTGAGTTGCCGCGGACCGTGGAGTTGATGACCGTTGGGTCGCCGTCGAAGGCATATATCCCACCGCCTTCGAAGGTGGCCGAGTTGTCACTCAATCTGCAATTGATCACCATCACGTTTCCGCCGTGGCTATAGATTCCGCCACCGTTATTGGCCGAGTTGCCGCTGATGATGCAGTTGATGATCGTCGGGCTGCTGCCTTTGCAGCGCAACCCACCGCCGTCACCAAATCCGCCGCTGACAAATCCGTTGGCGATGGTCAGCCCCTCGACCAGCGCCTTCGCCGTTTCGCCGCTTTGAAAGTTGAACCCACGGCCGAAGCCCTGGCAGTCGATGATGCAGTTGTCCGGGCCGTTGGCGCTGCGGACGGTGATGAGCTTGCCGTTGAAGTCAATGTCGCGGTTACCCTCACCCGTGTAGACGTCGTCAGCCACGACGACCTCATCGCCGTTCTGCGCCGCGTCGATTCCAGCTTGAATCGTCGGTTGGTCTCCAGGGACGTTGATGATGTCTGCGAGGGCGGGGCTTGTCCCGCCAATGAGGTAGAGACCAATCACAGCGACCGCAGGGGTTGTGAAGCTTGACCAGGACCACATGGGTTAAACCTCCGTCAAGGTAGAGGCCGCAGAGAGTAGTGCCTGCCGTCAGTGACCGCAGGAGCCCCATGCGACCGAGCGGGAACAGCATACCACGGGCGGGCGGAATCCAAGCGGCATATGTGAGATATCAGCCCCGATGCCTGCCGTGGTATCCTGTTGCCGCAGGAGGTGGCCCATGCAACAGCCCCGCGACCTGAATCGCATTGCTCGACAACATATGGAGACAGCGAGACTACTCGGCGTGGACTTCGTGCCGATCAACGCTCAGCCGTCTGAACCCTCCCCCGGATCCGCCTCTGCTGAGATCGAAGTGACAATCCCTCCCGGCCCGATACAACCGGCAAGTGGAACCAGCAAACCGACTTCGTTGTTCGCCTCAACGTTGCCTGCCCAATCAGCGCCACAACGATCGCCCCAAGAAAAAACCGAGGCGCTGGAGGGGCTGCGCATACGTCACGACGAAAACTGCGCTCATTGCACCGTAGCGACCGCCCACACACGGACCGTCTTCGGGGAAGGCGCGCCCGATGCCGAGCTGATGTTCATCGGCGAAGCACCAGGCGAGCAAGAGGACCGCACCGGCCGGCCGTTCGTCGGTCGAGCAGGGAAGAAGCTCGACGAGATCATTGGGGCGATGGGATTGGCCCGCTCCGATGTGTATATCGCCAACGTCCTCAAGAGCCGACCGCTGGCTAATCGCACGCCCCTGCCCAGTGAGGTCGAGCAATGCGCCGCGTACCTAGCCGAGCAGATTCGGATCATCCAGCCGAAGGTCATCGTGGGCTTGGGCGGGCCGGCGGTGAAATGGCTGCTGGGTACGACCGTGGGGATCACCAAGCTCCGGGGCCAATGGGACAGATTCACGGACGACGAACTGTCCGTTCCCGTCATGCCCACCTTCCATCCCGCATATTTGCTGAGGAATTACACGCCGGATACCCGCGGCAAGGTCTGGTCGGATATGCAGCAGGTGATGGCCTATCTGCAACCGGCGTCCAACTGACCGGTTTTTGTTGAGAACGCGCGGAACCAGCGCCGCCTGTCCTGCGGAATCGCTCATACCGGGCGGAAGGAGGCGGCGGTCTAGATCCTCCGGGATTTCACAAGCCCCCCCACAAGGAGCTCGTCCTGCTTCGGCGGAGACGGGCTCTTTATTTTTTTGCCCGTCTGTTTTGTGGCCGCAATAGGCCTTTCCTGCCCAGCTAGAGCACTCCAACTCAACGCGTATCGCGTTCGGTGGCATGGGCATCCTGCCCG